>CAMEIK010000165.1 GCA_945918315.1 uncultured Clostridia bacterium | reverse complement strand
CCATGCAAGGATGCTTCACAGGAGCGGATATTCTTCTCCCCGGAAAAAACGCTGACGTTTCAAAATGGGCCATGGTGGCCTGTGACCAGTACACCAGCCAGATGGAATACTGGGAGGAAGCGGACCGGTTCGTAGGAAACGCTCCCTCCACCCTGCGGATGATCCTGCCGGAAGCCTACCTGGGTAAGGACGCAGATACGGACAGGGTTTCCGCCATCCGGAAGGCCATGTCCCAATATCTGGAGAGCGGCGTTCTCTCCCCCGCCGTGGAAAATGGCTTTGTGCTGACACAGCGGGTCACCGCCTCGGGTACCCGGCTGGGTCTGGTGGGAAAAATTGACCTGGACGCCTATGACTATACCCCCGGCGCGGCAACCCCCATCCGGGCCACGGAGGAGACCGTGGCGGAACGGATTCCGCCCAGAATGCGGATCCGGGAGGGCGCGGCCCTGGAGCTGCCCCACATTATGGTTCTGGTGGACGACCCCGGTATGACCCTGGTGGAGCCGGTGTTCGCCCAAACAGATTCCCTTCCCCTGCTCTATGACACGGAACTGTTTGGCGGCGGTGGACATATCCGGGGTTACGGTGTTTCCGGAGAGAATGCCCGGGCATTGGAGGCGCGGCTTGCGGAGGCCGAGGCACGCAGCGGCGGTTTCTTCCTGGCCATGGGTGACGGGAACCACTCTCTGGCGGTTGCCAAGGCCTGCTGGGAAAATCTGAAGCCCCGCCTGTCCCCGGCGGAGCGGGAAAATCACCCTGCCAGGTTTGCTCTGGCGGAGCTGGTGAACCTCCACAGTCCCGCTCTGCTGTTTAAGCCCATTCACCGGCTCCTTACCGGCTGTTCTCCGGAGGAGCTGGCCCGGGCCTTTGCCGCCTGGCTTTCCCAAAATGGCATGGGGCTGGAACCGGGAGAGGATGTGGTCTTTTTCCGGGGCGAAGAGAGGATGGGCTTCCGTGTCACCGGCGCCGGGGACCGTCTGGCCGTTGCGGTCCTGCAGCCCTTCCTGGACGCGTACCGGAAAGAGCATCCGGCGTGCGGCATCGATTATATCCACGGCAGCAAAGCCCTCGCCCAGCTGGTCAGCGCCACCGGCGGCTGCGGAATCCTGCTGCCTCCCATCTCCAAGGCCTCCCTGTTCCCCGCCATCCGGGCCGGCGGCGTGCTCCCCCGGAAAACCTTCTCCATGGGCAGCGCCCCGGAAAAGCGGTACTACATGGAGTGCAGGAAGATTCTGTAACACATATTCCAGCCGAAGGCACCAGGCTTCCGGCTATGAAAAGCTTCCCCCTGAACCGGACCCAGGTCTGCTTCAGGGGGATTCTTTTCTTTTGCCGGGGAGTCCTGTTTTCCGACAAAACAGAACGCAGGAAAGAATCCATCCGGCAGCAGTTTTCAATTAAAGCTTGCAATCATTCCTGATTACCGCTATAATCCGTATATAGACAATCATCCAAAATCCAGGCTAAGGGGCAGTAAGGGATATGCAGGCAGAACGAATCGACGCTCAGAAAGCACCCCGGGAATCCGGCATCGAGCTGGTAAAAATCATCGCCATCTTCTTAATCGTGATCAGTCATGTTGTAATGACCCTGTGCGTGGGCAACGACTACATTTCCTATCAGGATTATGTGCTGAATCTGTATGCCGCCACCACAAATGTGCAGTACTTCCTTTTGATTCTTTTCCGTCATTTGGGGGTATTGGGAAACACTGTGTTCTTTGTCAGCTCCGCCTGGTTTTTGCTCCGCTCCTCCCGGTTCAAAAAAAGAAAATGGTTGTTTATGCTGGTGGAGATATGGGTCATCTCGGTGAGCATCCTGATCGTGACCTATCTCATAACCGGCGGCAGCATTTCCGGAGAGCTGATCCTGAAAAGCTTCTTCCCAACCCTGTTTTCCAACAACTGGTATCTGACCTGCTATCTGCTGTTTTACCCCATTCACCCGCTCCTGAATACGGTCATACGGTCCCTGGACAAGCGGCATTTGTTCCGTTTTTCCGCCGCTTTGTTTACGCTGTACTGCGTTTTCGGTTTTCTGAGTGATTCCTTGTTCTTCTCCTCGCTAATCATTTTATGGATCACGTTCTATTTTGTCATGGCGTATATTCAGCTGTATCTGGCTGATTTCAGCAACGATCCGAAAAAGAACGCGCTCCTGTTTCTTTTTGGTCTGGTTGGTTTCATCGGGCTTCCCGTCCTTACAAACTGCCTGGGACTGCGTATTCCCTTTTTGCGCAACCAAATGCTGCGCTGGTCCACGAGCTGCAATCCCTTCCTCATCGCCATGGCAATCGCAATGTTCAATATTGCCCGCAATATCCATTTCAGAAGCGGGGCTGTAAACTATATTGCCGGCCTGTCCATGCTCATTTACATCATCCACGAGAATATCCTATTGTCCAACTATTTCAGACCATACATCATAAATCTTATCTACACGAACTATGGGTATGACCACATTGTATTGTGGGTCCTTTTCTTGTCCGTTGGGATTCTTCTGTTTGGAATCGTCTGTTCCGCACTGTATGACAAAACCCTGCGAACGCTTGTTGTAAAATTCTGCGATTGGCTGTACCCGGTTCTCCGCAAGGGATATTTGTGTATCGAAAAGCGCCTCCTGGAATTTCATTAACCGAACAGAGCGGAAATAACACTTGCTTTCGTCAAATCCGCTTCCGTTATCCCAAAAAACAGGCCTCCGGCTATTGAACCGGGGGCCTGTTTTTATAGAGATAAGCAATTCTTAGGTGCGCCTTATGGTTCCGAAGTCTCCGCCCGGGACAAAGGAAGCTCAGGATTTTATCCGGTGTTCGCCCCTCAGGGTGCTGCGCAGACCGATCTCCTGCCGTTTATAAATACGGACATAGTTTTCCTTGTGCTTGTAGAGGATCACCGCCGTAGCAACCAGCAGAATCACCGCGGGGATCAGACTGCGGGTCATATAGCCCTGGGCCACGGGTACACTCACAATGGTGGTGAGGGTTCCGGCCACAATGTAGTCCGTAATCAGGGTCACCAGTATCACCGCCGCGATGACGCAAAGTCCCAGCTTCCAGTTCAGCATCAGGGTCATTCCCAGATAGGAAGCAAAACCCTTGCCGCCCCGGAACCTCAGATAGAAGGGAAAAATGTGTCCCAGGACGCAGGCAACCCCCGCTACTTCCCGGACATAGGGCAGCGCCGGAAACAGAGCCCCGCACACCAGCATTGCAATGGCCGCCTTGCCGATGTCGTGCACCGCCACGGCAATGCCGGCCTTCCAGCCCAGCAGAATGGTGGCATTGGAGGCGCCATAGTTGCCGCTTCCCGCGCCCCGCAGATCCTTCTGCCGCCACTTCGCTATGTAAAACGCCAGATTTGAACTGCCAACAAGGTACGAAAGAAACGCCGTAATGAGATAGCCCATAATCGCAACCCCTTTCTTTTTCGCCATTGTACCACGGGAAGAGGCGAAATGGAAGTGTTATTTTGGGCCGGCAAAAGGACGGAAAGGATCCTCTTTATT
The DNA here is from genome assembly GCA_945918315.1 of uncultured Clostridia bacterium. GTDB lineage: Bacteria > Bacillota > Clostridia > Oscillospirales > Oscillospiraceae > Faecousia. The sequence goes on along the minus strand of CAMEIK010000165.1, from coordinate 27 downwards.
GACATTATACGGGCAAAGCTTCTGCGG
>CAMEIK010000164.1 GCA_945918315.1 uncultured Clostridia bacterium | reverse complement strand
CGGGGCCGGGATAGAGCCCAACATGCTTTTGGGATGCGGCGAACTGAATCAGGTTGCGCCCCTTCCAGAAGGTGGGCATGCTCCAGGAAATCTTCTCCTTTGCCTCGGGAACCGCCCCGTGGATGGTTTCCTGAAGCTGCCGCAGGATCGGCTGCACTTCTTCCGGCTGCTCCCGGATGTATTCCTCGATAGTCTCCGGCGCTTTCCCGCAGTAATGGCTTTGATGACAGTTGCGGAAGTCCCTTCCGCATTTTGGGCAGGTCCACATAGTATCACCTCATGATCGTTTCCATGGGTTTTCCCTTGGCAAGCTCGTCCACCAGCTTGTCAAGATACCGTATCTCCTGCATCAGCGGGTCTTGGATGGTCTCCACCTTTACGCCGCAGACGGAACCCTTAATCTGCTTTCGCGCAGGGTTCAGCGCCGGGGCATTGCGAAAGAAGTCGCCGTAGGTGATCTCCGAATTCAGCAGTTCTTCCAGCTGCCCATCTGTATACCCCGTCAGCCATGCGGTGACTTTCTGCACCTCCTCCCGGGCGCGGCCCTTCCGCTCCGCTTTCGCAATCAGCAGAGGGTACACCTTGGCAAAGGACATGGCAAAAACTTTTTCGTTGGTCATTCTTACCGTTTAACCTTCTTCGTCCGGAGCCTGACCATTGTGGGCAAGCCATTGGCACTGGGTCATTGCCATATTGGTGAAGGTTGCCTTAAAGGAGGAATCCTCCGGGCTGCAGGCGTAAATGCCGAAACGGATTTTCCCGCCGCCCTGCCACATATGGCAGATACGCATTTGCGTGAAATGCTTCCCATCGGTGGAACACTCGATACAATAGTCATCCTCCCGGCGGCTGAAGCGATACCACATCGACTTGATAGAAGCGTCAATGGCGGTGGTAGCCCAGTCGGAGTAGCCGTTGTTGGTCACCACACTGCCCAGGTGCTGAAACTGCTGGTTCTCGTACTCAACAGAGCCCTTCAGCCAGTTCTCGCTGTCCAGATACATGACCACACCGCACTGATCGAAACGGTGCTTGCTTTCAAACTCTGTTTTCACAACGAAGGAGAAAAACCGTTCCTCCGTCTCCATCTGGAACACCGGCGCGTTGTCGTTACGGAAGTGGTAATAGGTTCTCTGCCACAGGTCGGTGTGGGGCTTGGTGATGATCTCCACCTTGTCATCGGACACAGTAAAGCGCTCCGGCTCTCGTGTCCACCTAAAATGATTGATTTCAAAATCCATTGTATTCTCCCTTATCTTGTCTTGGCGGCAGAAAAGTCTGCCGCTTCCTGAATCCAGCCCAGAAGTTCTTCGTCGATCTCGTCGGGCGTTCCCACCATCACATGGTGCGTCCATCTACCCGGATAGGGCTGTGTTGCCACATCGATTCTGGGGGATTCCTTGCGGTAGCCCAGCCCAAAGGTGACCGTCATCCACACCGTCGGACGGTCTTTTGCTCTCCGGCAGGGATAAAACGATACAAACGCAAAGCCGTATCTTTTGGCAAATGTAATCTGCGTCTTGGCGACCTTGATTTTTACATCCGGGATTTGGGTCAGAATCCGCTTCTCCAGCCGTTCATAGATTGGCAGCGCAACCATATGTTCCCCGAAGAAAAATAGTATATCACTGTTCATGGATTATACTTCCTCCACCTATTCGTTGTTTTGGCTCATCATTCACAGCTTTACAATTTTTGTCGCCACATTTTCGCAGAACGCTTTATCGTGCTCCACAAAAAGGATGGTGGGCTGGAACTGGGGCAGTAGCTCCTCAATCTGCATCCGGGATATGACATCGATATAGTTCATTGGCTCGTCCCAGATGTGCAGGTGTGCCGGTTCACAGATGGATTTTGCCAGCAGAACCTTTTTCTTCTGTCCGGCGCTTAAATCGGACATGTCCTTTTCCATCTGCGCTTTCGGCACATCCAGTTTTGCCAGCACGGCAAGAAACAGGCTTTCATCGATACCGCTGTCCCGGGCGAAGTTGGACAGCTTTCCACGCAGGCGGTCGGTATCCTGACTGACATAGGAAATCCGAAGGCCGTTCCCTCGCCAGAGATCTCCGGTATAAGGAATCTCCTCCCCGAGAATCAGTTTGATAATACTGGATTTGCCGGTGCCGTTGGCACCCTGCAATGCGATGCGATCCCCCTGCCGGATGGTGAAACTGATTTGTTCACAGACCACATTCTCACCGAAGTGAATCGACAAATTTTTCAGCTCCACCAGACGGTTGCTATGGAACGATGTCTGGAATATCTTCAGGGGATCGCTGCGCTCGATGTTTTTCAGTAGTTTGGATTTTTCCTCGATGGCTGCATTCTGGCGCTGCTCAATTGCTTTCGCGCGGGCCATTGTCTTCTTGGCCTTTGCGCCCTGCAACGGACGCCAGCCCTTTACATTATCTACATCCATTGGCCCACTGCGAAGCTTTCTGCGCTCAGCGGTATCAGACCAACCTGCTTTCTCTCTGGCTGTTTCCTCCAGCCGGGAGATCTCCTTTTTCAGTTTCTCATTTTCCGCCTGCTCAAAGGCGTCCTGCCGCTGCTTATTCTCCATCCATGTGGAGAAATTGCCTTTGCAGACCTGAATGTCCGACTTGTTGATAGACAGGATATGGTCCACGCACCCGTCCAGGAACGCCCGGTCATGGGATACCAGAATAAAGCCCTTTTTCCCACTCAGATACTGGCTTACCAGTTCCCGCCCACGGATGTCCAGATGGTTTGTGGGTTCATCGATAAGCAGAAAATTGTTTTCCTTGGAAAACAGCACCGCAAGCTGCAGCTTCGTCTGCTCTCCGTTGCTTAAGGTGCCATAGGAACGGTACAGCACCTCATCATCCAATTGGAGTTTATCCATTTCCCGCTGCACCCGCCAATGCTCATAGTCCGGATACATGGCTTCCACCGCGTCGATGGCAAGGATGCTCTTGTCCGGCACAAAATAAGGGAAGTAGGAAAATTGTACCGAGGCGGAAATACTGCCCTGATATTCATACTTTCCAAGAAGCAGATTCAGAAAGGTAGTCTTACCACGCCCGTTCCGTCCAGTGAATCCCAGTTTCCAGTTCGTATCAATCTGGAAACTGACATTCTCAAAAATATTCTCATAGCTGCCGTCATAGGCAAAGGTCAAATTGGAAACCTGAATCAAAGACATAGTGCCCTCCCAAAAAATAAAATGGCCGCAGGAAGCATTCCCGCAGCCAAATAGCACGCACAATCCCTCTATGGGCGCAGTACCACTATTCAGGCCGAAAGAATCCGCACTTCCTGCTTTCTGGGCACAGCAAAGCTAAGCGACCCATAAGTCGCCTTTGGCTGCATGCCCAATCGATCAGCAAGAAGTAGTGCGCATCCTTTCAACTCCAATCCTCTTTGGATGTTTTGATTATAACAGATGAATGCCATTCTGGCAAGTATCTCCTGCAAAAAACTGTATTCTTTGTTTACAACGGTGCAATATTTGCGGCACTGAGAGCCAGTTCTCTCAGCGCCGTTTTGTGTTTAGTTCGCGTCCTCGTCCAAAGC
>CAMEIK010000163.1 GCA_945918315.1 uncultured Clostridia bacterium | reverse complement strand
TCCCTTTACCGAAACAAACAAGGAGCGTACAAATGGAGCTTTCTGAATTTTTCGCGGAGAATCCCCGGGCTGCTCTGGCCTTCTCCGGCGGCGTGGATTCCGCATTCCTCCTGTATGCTGGTATGCAGTGGGGAAAGCGGCTGAAAGCCTACTATGTCCGCAGCCCCTTTCAGCCGGAGTTTGAATACAGGGATGCCCTGCGCCTTGCCCGGGAACTGAATGCCGAACTGGAGGTCATCCCCAAAAATGTGCTGGACCACGGGGAAGTAACCGCCAATCCCCCGGACCGGTGCTACCACTGCAAAAAGGTGATCTTTTCCGCCATCGCGGAAAAGGCCCGGGAAGACGGATTCTCTGTACTCCTTGACGGCACCAATGCCTCGGACCGGGAGGATGACCGTCCCGGTATGCGGGCACTGCGGGAGCTTTCCGTCCGCTCCCCCCTGCGGGAGTGCGGCCTTACAAAAGATGCCATCCGGGAGCTCTCCCACAAGGCAGGTCTTTTTACCTGGAACAAGCCTTCCTACGCCTGTCTTGCCACCCGGATTCCCACCGGTATGCCCATCACGGAAGACCTGCTCGCCCGGACGGAATGGGCTGAGGCGTATTTGTCTGCCCTGGGCTTTCGGGATTTTCGGGTGCGGACAATGGGAAGTGCTGCCAGGCTCCAGCTGACAGCGCAGGATTTCCCACGGCTGCTGGAGCGCCGGTCAGAAATCACCGCGGAACTGAAAAAACGGTATGCCGCAGTACTACTGGATCTGGAGGAGCGGAAATGAACAGTGCAATCAAAACCCTGCTGGAGCAGGTAAAGGCGGGCACGGTGTCCGTAGAGGACGCAATGCTCCGTCTCAAGGATCAGCCCTATGAGGACCTGGGCTATGCCAAGGTGGACCTTCACCGGCAGGTGCGCCAGGGCGCGGCGGAGGTGATTTACGGTGCCGGAAAAACCGCCGGGCAGATTTCCGGGATTCTTCAGGCCCTGGCGGAAAACGGCCAGAGCAATGTCCTGATCACCCGGCTGGATGCGGAAAAAGCGGAGGAAGTGAATGCCCTTTCCCCCATCACCTACTACCCCGCCGCTGGGATTGGCATTGCCGGGACGATGGCCGCCCCCAGTGGTCTGGGTACCATCGTAGTCGCCACCGGCGGCACCAGCGATCTGCCGGTTGCGGAAGAAGCTGCCCTTACCGCTCAGTTTCTGGGAAACGAGGTGGTTCGGCTCTATGATGTGGGTGTCGCCGGACTTCACCGGCTCCTCAGTCACCGGCAGGAGCTGATGCGGGCCAGCGTGGTCATTGCGGTTGCCGGCATGGAAGGAGCCCTTGCCACGGTCATCGGCGGCCTTGTGGACTGTCCCGTCATCGCCGTTCCCACCAGCGTTGGCTACGGCGCGGCCTTCGGAGGGCTGGCAGCGCTGTTGTCCATGCTCAATTCCTGCGCCAGCGGCACCGCGGTAGTGAATATTGACAATGGCTTCGGCGCCGGATTTATGGCAAGCCGGATCAATCACATGGAGGCAAAGAAATGAAGCTGCTGTATCTGGACTGCGGCATGGGCGCTGCGGGGGATATGCTCACCGCAGCTCTGCTGGAGCTGTTTCCCAACCGGGAAGAAGTTGTAAAGGAATTGAACGGCATCGGAATTCCCGGTGTCCGCTACGAGCTGGAAACCACCCAGAAATGCGGCATCACCGGGTCCCGGATGCGGGTTCTGGTGGGTCAGGAGGAAGAGGGAGAACATCCCCACCATCCGGATTCCCATGACCATACCCATAGCCACAGCACACTTGCCTCCATCGACCATATGATTTCCCACCTGAACCTGTCCCAATGGGCATCCAATCAGGTACGCCAGGTGTACCGCAGTATTGCCGCGGCGGAGAGCAAGGTACATGCAGAGCCGGTGGAGCAGATCCACTTCCACGAGGTTGGCTCCATGGATGCCCTGGCAGATGTGGCCGCCGTTTGTTATCTCATGGAAAAGCTGTCCCCGGACCGGGTGGAAGCCAGTCCCGTCCATGTGGGCAGCGGGCGAGTCAGCTGCGCCCACGGCATTCTTCCCGTGCCCGCGCCGGCAACCGCGGAGCTTCTCAAAGGAATCCCGGTCTACGGCGGCAGTATTACCGGTGAGCTCTGTACCCCCACCGGCGCGGCGCTGCTGCGGCAGTTCGTGTCAAGCTTCGGTTCCATGCCGGTGATGACCCTGGACGCGGTAGGCTACGGCATGGGGAAAAAGGACTTTGCTGTCGCCAACTGCCTCCGGGCCCTTCTGGGCCACGGAGCGGAGGGAGAGGACACGGTGGTGGAGCTGCGCTGCAACTTAGACGACATGACCGGTGAGGAAATCGGTTTTGCCACGGAACAGCTGATGGCAGAAGGCGCTCTGGATGTGTTCACCACGCCCATCGGCATGAAGAAAAATCGTCCCGGCATTCTGCTGACTGTGTTATGTAAGCCGGAGCATCGGGAAACCATGGTGCGGCAGCTTTTCCGCTGCACCACCACCCTGGGCATCCGGGAGGAAAGCTGCCGCCGATACACCCTGGAGCGCCGGACGGAAACCACCGAGACCCCCTGGGGCACCCTTCGGCGGAAGGTTGCCTCCGGCTACGGTGCGGAGCGCCAGAAGCCGGAATACGAAGACCTGGCCCGGATTGCCCGGCAGAACCACACCCAGTGGCCCCTCCGGGATGGGGCAAATATGCGCCCCCACGAGCCCGAAACCATTTCAGAAGACCTATAATAGATCGGCGGAAACCCCTGATTGGTTTCCGCCGATTCATTTCTTCAGGAAAAGAGCTTTTCTGCCAGGGAGCGCCGCTTGAGAGCATAGTACAGAGCCGTACCCAGTACCAGCAGCACCACGGCCTCGCCGATTGCCACATACACCGCATTCAGCAGGAAGCCGCCGCCAATGTACACCGCCAGTTCCCATCCCACCAGAATGGCATTGGTCAGTGCGGGCAGGAGCATACCAAACAGGGGGTAACCCTTTACCGTCCGGTTCCGGGTAAGCCACATTCCCTGGGCGGCAAGGTAGGTTGCCAGGGTGCCCACCAGGAAATCCAGGGGGAGCGTCCCCGCAAAGGTGAGGTTGAACACCAGGCAGCCAATGGTCAGCCCCGGAATGGCGGCAGGCGTAAAGAACGCCAGTACGCACAGCGCTTCGGAAATCCGCATCTGGATGGCCATGGAAGCGGAACCGGGAAGCAGAATATTCTGCATATGGGTCAAAACGGCATACAGCGCCGCAATCACAGCGGCATGGACTACAAAGCGGGCAGATCTCTTTTTCATAATGCTATCTCTCCTAAAAAAACAAAATGGGCGCAGTCCGCGCCCACAACAAAAAACGGGCGCCAAGCGCCCATCCACAGGAAGCTCAACGCCGTTTCGCCAAAGCCAAACGAAAGAAAGCTTCCTGAATCCCTAGTTTTGTTTACCGACAGGATGGTCACGAACTGTCCTATGAAATTGGATGCATTATACCAGGAAAAGCCGAAAAAGTCAAGATTGTATTCTGCTTCTTTCTCTGATATACT
>CAMEIK010000162.1 GCA_945918315.1 uncultured Clostridia bacterium | reverse complement strand
TGTCAACTGTCAATTGTCAATTGTCAATTCGGCGAAGCCACTAAATTCCAATTTGCCTTTCAGCGTGCCGCTTCCCGGGGGGTATTGAGCCGGGCGGTTTCGAAGGGTGCCCGGACCAGCACCTGGCTGCCGTCCTCCGTGATCAGATACACCGCCGGGATTTCCCGGCTCAAAAACAGGGCCATCCCCTCCGTCATACAGTAGGCTCCGGCGTTTTCAAAGCACAGGGTATCTCCGATGCCCACTTCCGGCAGGGGCACCTGCTTGGCAAGAATATCATTCATGGAGCACAGGGAGCCACAGATATTCCAGCTGTCGGTACTGGGCGCCGTCTCCTTGCCGCAGACGGAAAGGATGGGATGCTTCATTCCCATATACTGCCCGAAATACACCAGCTGGTGCATGCCGCCGTCCACCAGCAGATAATTCTGCCCCTTGTTGCGCTTTTTGTCCACCACATGGGTATAGTATTTCCCGCAGCAGGCGGCAATGCTCCGGCCCAGCTCCAGGGTGATCTTCGGCCTTCTGGTCATGCCCTCCAGCACCTCCCGGAACCCGGTGATGAGGGCTTCCTCGTCCAGGCTCTCCCCGTCATAGTAGCTCACGGGGAAGCCGGTGCCGTATTCCAGCTCTTCCGCCCGGTAGCCGTATTCCTCCTCCAGGGCAAGCAGCAGCCCGTCCAGCTGCCGGATCTCCCGGGCCAGCTTCTTGAGGGAGGTCTTCTGGGTGCCGGAGAAGAACTGAATCCCCAGAATGTGAAGATAGGGGTACTTGTCCCGGTCCGCGATAATCCTGCGGATCTCCTCTTCATTGATGCCGAACTGGCTGTCATTGGTCAGCCGCAGGAGCAGGAGCAGTCGCTTTTGATATTTATCCGAAAGGTTCCGCAGCAGGTCAAACTGGGTCATCGATTCCACCGTGTAGATCCGCCCCTGGGTGGACAGGACGGAGGCCTCAATAAAGCCCGGGGTTTTATATACACCGGAAATCACCATTTTCTCCGGCGGCACCCCCAGCTGTTCACAGATGGCAGCCTCTCCGGGGGAGCAGACCTCAAGCCGCTCCACATAGGGAAGGACCCCGCCAATAATGAAGGTGTTGGCCTTCACCGCGTAGGCAAGAGATACCTCCGCCCCCAAAAGCTGGCGAAGATAACCGACCCGCTGCCGTACCCGGCCCAGGTCAAAGGTATAAAAGGCCGTATCCATTTTCCTCATTTCCTCCCCGTGAGCTCCGCCAGAGCCTTGCGGTCAATCTTTCCGTTTTTCGTCAGGGGCATAGCCTCCACCTGCCGCAGAATCCCCGGAATCATAAACTCCGGCAGCGCCCGGCGCATGGCGGCATGGAGCGCTTCCTTGTCAATGGTTCCCACATAGAAGCCCTTGAGCCGGGACCGCTTCTCGTCAAACAGGCAGCAGCACCGCTCCACCCCGTCGATGGCGGCCATTTCCCGCTCGATCTCCTCCAGCTCGATCCGGTGGCCCATATACTTGATCTGAAAATCCTTCCGCCCGCTGAATACCAGCTCGCCGTTTTCATCGTAGCGGGCCAGGTCGCCGGTGCGGTAAATCAGCTCCGGGTAATACGGGTTCAGAGGGTTCTGCACAAAATGGGCAGCGTTCTGCTCCGGATTGCGGTAGTAGCCCAGAGCCAGCGCCGTGCCCCGGACGCACAGCTCCCCCACCGTCTCCGGTTCCGTGATTTTGTGATTGTCCCCATCCAGCAGGAACACATCCTCATTGGGAAAAGGAATGCCGATGGGAATGCCGCCGGAGTAGTCCCGGTCCTTCCGGAGGATATGGTAGGTGCAGTTGCAGGTGATCTCCGTGGGGCCGTAGAGATTGACATACATGGCATCCGGCAGGTGCCTGCGCAGGTCCGCAAGAGCCTTGGCCGGCATAACCTCGCCGCTGAAAAGGACCTTGTTCACCGTCTCCGGCACCCGGTAGTCCAGGGCGTGGAAGGTGGTAATGAGGCACAGAGCGGACACCGCCCAGATCATGGTGGTGGCCCGGTGGTCACACAAAAAATCAATCAGGGCCGCAGGCGCCGAGAACAGGTGCCGGGGGACGATCAGAAGGGTCGCGCCCACAGCCAGGGCGGAATAGATATCCTTCACGGAGACGTCAAAGTCAAAGGGCGCCTGGTTGGCGATCACATCCTCCCCGGTGATGCCGAAAAGATCCGTAAAGCAGCCGATAAAGTCCAGCACACTGCGGTGGGCCACCACGATTCCCTTGGGGGTGCCGGTGGAGCCGGAGGTAAAATTCACATACAGCGGGTCCGTGTCCACAGCCCGCCGCCGGGCATTGGAAAGCAGCGCCTCGTCAGGCTCCGACTGTGTCAGCTCTTCCACAGCCGCAATGGGAAAGCCCGGGAAGATTTCTGCCGCCGCCGCGACATTTTCCTGTCTGGTCACGATGACCCGGGGGGAAAGCACTCCCGCGATCTGGGCAAGCCGTGGTTTCGGAAGCTCCGGATTCAGCGCGGAATAAAAGCCGCCGGCGTACACGGCCCCCAGGAATACGCACAGGGCATCGGCGCACTTATCCAGGTACACGCCCACAGGCTCCCCCTGGCCCACCCATTTGCTCAGGGCAGTGCCGATCCGTCTGCTCTTTGTATACAGGTCCTCATAGGTAAGCCGTTCTTTTTCGTCAATAACCGCCCATTTATCCGCAAAAGCGGCTCTGGACCGCTCCAGGTAATCCAGCACATTGGAGGCCATTCTCCCGCTCCCCTCTCGCAAAAATCTACAATTCATTTTGCTATTATAGCAAAGGTCTTTCCCCATTGTCAACAAAATCCGACCTTTTTCAACACAATATTCCCAGGATTCTCCATACCTCGATTCCCGGTTGCATTTCCGGGGATAATCTGCTACAATAGCAAAATGGATATAGTATGCCCGGATCGGGTTTTACCCCGAAGCAGGGCCGGACGCAGGCGGAGGAAGCACATGAAGATCGCGTTTTTTATCGGACATATGGGCTACGGCGGCGCGGAGCGGGTGATTTCCCTGCTGGCAAACGACTACTGCCGCCGGGGCTGGGATACGCAAATTGTCATGCTGCTGAGCGATGACCTGGCCCAGAAGCTGGAGCCGGGAGTAAAGCTGGTGGACCTGAGCCTGGGCGGCGGCTCCTACCTGAAGCGGGCCCCCCGGTGGATACAGGAAATCCGGGGGTATCTGAAGCGGGAGAAGCCGGACCGGGTGGTTTCCTTTATCGGCAGGATCAACGCCCTGGTGCTGACCGCTGCCCTGGGACTGAAAACGCCCATTGTAGTATCCGAGCGCAATGACCCCCGGCACGACGGCCGGGGAAAAGGGATGCTTGCCTACTGTGATGCCCTGTACCGAACCGCCCGGGCGGTGGTGTTTCAGACAAAAGCGGAGATGGAATGCTTTTCCGATGCCGTGAAGGACAGGGGCGTGATCATTCCCAATCCCGTGAGCGTGGAGGGGGTTTCCCGCCGGGAGCCGGAGGGCTTTCCCGTGGTCACCGCCGGACGGCTGGCGGCGCAGAAGAACCACAAAATGCTGATGAACGCCAT
>CAMEIK010000161.1 GCA_945918315.1 uncultured Clostridia bacterium | reverse complement strand
AATCTGTTGTATGACAATGAAGAAAGAGGTGGCAGATACAGATGATGACGTTTTCCGCGAAGCTGTCCTTCCTGATGCACATCACCGAGGTCAGCAACAAGGAGCTGGCGGCTGAGCTGTCTGTGGACCCGTCTTTGATCAGCCTGATGCGCAGCGGCAAAAGAAAGCTCTCCAGAAATCCTGAACAGGCAAAGAGGATGGCTGCCTTTTTCGCGAAGCGCTGCACGGCACCCTACCAGCGGCAGGCCCTGTCCGAAATGCTGGGGCAGACGTCCATCAGCGCCAACATGCCTGCCGGGCAGCTGGCGCTCCGCCTGGAAATATGGCTGAAGGGGGAGCAGCCCATCACGGAAATCCTCCTTTCCGGCATCCGGCAGATCCCTGTTCCGACGGATGATGTACCGATTGCTCCGCCTGCCCCCAATCCCGTTATGGAACCGCAGACGCTGTTCTTCTTTGGGGAAGAAGGACGCCGGGAATCCATTCGCCGTATTATGCAGACCTCCCTGGCCATGGAAAACCCGGGGACCATGCTGACTGTGGTGGACGATAACCTGGAGTGGCTCCTGTCCGACTATTCTATGACAAAGAAAAGCCAGGCATGGCTGCTGGAATTGGCTGACCGGGGGTTTTCTTTCCTTCAGATCATGCCTCCGGCGAACTATATCAACCGCTACGCGGAGTCCCTGCAGTTCTGGCTGCCTGTGTACAGCACAGGACAGGCCAGTGTCTATTACTATCCCCGGCTCCGGGGCAATCTGTACCGCCACTCTATGGTCGTGATTCCCGGGTGCTGTGTGCAGTACGCGGCCTCCGTAGCAATGGGCGGCGCCAGTGATATTACCCTGTTCTCTACGGATCCCACCCTGATCGGTGCCTTTGAAAAGCAGTTCCGGGAGCATATTTCTCTCTGCCGCCCGGCACTGAATGTGTATCGGGAACCCACGGGGGCTTTTCCCTGCTACCGGGACTACTTTAAAAGCCGGGGGGAGAGCGTGCAGTGGGTCAACGCTCCGTCCTTCTGCTCCATGCCCCGAACCCTGCTGGAGAGGTCTATACAGGAAACGGAATCGGAAATCTGGCGCGACACGTTCCGGTTCTTCCTGGATGCAATTCCCGATTTTGAAAGGAAACTGGAGCAGACTTCTTTCATTGACATTTGCCGTTTGTTCACAGCGGAGCAGATCCGCGGCGGAAGCATGCGCGTTGGATTCATCTCCATGGCCTATTCCGGCCAGCCCTGCTACACGCCGGAGACCTATTGCCTGCATCTGAAGAATATCCTGCGGCTGATGGATACCTATGAGAATTACGTTTTCCTGCCGATGGATGAGGAAGAACACACGGATTATGACCTGTATGTCAATGAGGACGGTCTGGCGCTGATTGCCCACACCGCTTCGCCTCTGATTACACTGGAAATTCGACGCCAGACCATGGTAATCGCCTTTCGGGAGTACCTCCTGCGGAAGGCCGAAACAGTGGGCTATGATCGGGCCACCCGTGAAAAAACCCGAAAGGTTCTGCGTTCGCTGATCCAGGAGCTGGGCGGCTGACGCTGCCGTTGCCGGAATCCCGCCTGCCCGAATCTGCCCTGCCGCCTGAAATAACGTATGCTTTCGCCCGGATTGGAAATACTTTCAGTATTCCCTACCAAGATTGCAGGAGGAACACCATGCAGGGCAAAGTAGACATCTGCGGCGTCAATACTTCCAGACTGAAGGTCCTGTCCCAGGCGGAGACAAACGAATTGCTTCTGCGGGCAAAGGACGGGGACAGGGCGGCCCGGGACAAGCTCATTGAAGGCAATCTGCGGCTGGTTCTGTCGGTGATCCAGCGGTTTGACAAGCGGGGAGAATGCCCCGATGACCTGTTTCAGGTGGGATGCATCGGTCTGATCAAGGCCATTTCCAATTTTGACCCCGGCAAACAGGTTCGCTTCTCCACCTATGGGGTGCCCATGATCGCCGGAGAGGTCCGGCGCTACCTGAGGGACAACAGCGCCATCCGGGTGTCCCGGTCCATTCGGGATGTGGCCTACCGGGTGCTCCAATGTAAGGAGGCTATGACCACCCAGCTGGGCAGAGAACCCGGTCTGGAGGAGATTGCCAGGGCCCTGGACCTGCCCGTCGGGGAGGTGAGCCAGGCGCTGGATGCCGTGTGTGCCCCGGTGAGCCTGTACGACCCGGTATACGCCGACGGCGGCGACCCGCTGACGGTGATGGATCAGGTCCGGGACACCAAAAATACCGAGGGAAACTGGATGGAACACATCACCCTGCGCAATGCGTTCCAGGCCCTGGGGGACCGGGAAAAGCAGATTCTCTCCCTGCGGTTTTACGACGGGAAAACCCAGATGGAGGTGGCGGGGGTACTGGGAATCTCCCAGGCCCAGGTCTCCCGGCTGGAAAAGGGCGCCATCGGCGCCATGCGCAAATCCGTCAGCAGCTGATTTCCGGCATATCCGGCAGCCCGGCCGCATATCCTGCACCAGACCAAGGGGGAGGGATGGCGATGGGTATGAAGTTCACCCAGCTGCAGTGCAAGGAAGTGATCTGCGTGTCCGATGGGCGTCGGCTGGGGTTTGTGTCGGATGTGCTGGTGGAGGTCCCCGAGGGATCCGTCACCGCCATTGTGGTTCCCGGCCCCTGCCGTGTTCTGGGTGTAGCCGGCAGGCATGATGATTTTATCATTCCCTGGAAATGCATCTGCCGCATCGGCCCGGATATTGTTCTGGTGGACACCAAGCCCGACGAATGCCGGGTTCCCCGGCGAAAACCGGGCCTGCCTTTTTAATCTATGGCAACACCGCACAATTCGGCAAGAGCCGCCATCCGGCCGCAGAGGCAATTGTGCGGTGTTGCCCTATGTCCGCAAAAATTGCCGCGCCCGGTTATTGGTCGGGCGCGGCAATGGTGTTACAGAAGAGAAATGACATCCGCCAGGGAATCCGCTTTGGCGAAGAGGCAGCTCCGGGTTTCTTCGCCGGGCTGGTCCTGGTCGGGAACCATAATGGGCATGCACCCCGCCCGATAGGCGGAGAGAATTCCGGCGGGGGAGTCCTCCAGCGCCAGGCAGTTTTCCGGGGGAAGCCCCAGGGAGGCGGCGCCGTAGAGATAGATTTCCGGCTCCGGCTTGCAGGTGGGCACGTCGCTGCCCTGGCAGATTCGGGCGAACCGGTGCAGCAGGTTCAGTCTGGAGAAATTCTCCGTGGCCCGTTCCAGGGAGGCGGAGGTGGTTACGGCGGCGGGGATGCCGTGGGCATCCAGGGCATCCAGAAGCGCGTAGATCCCGGGCTTGGCCTCCACCCCGTTTTCCGCGATGAACGCGTCCATCAGCCGGATGCGAAGGGCCCGGATTGCCTCATAGTCCGTCCCGGGGCCAAAGTAGCTTTCCATTTGCTTTCTTGCGGTGTCCCGGTTCAGGCTCCGCATGCCCAGGGCCTGCTCCCGGTTCATGGGATAGCCGAGCGCCCGGGCAGCCTCCTGCCAGAAGCGGGTATAGAGCCGTTCCGTGTCCAGAATCAGTCCGTCCATATCAAAGAGCACACCCCGGATGGGC
>CAMEIK010000160.1 GCA_945918315.1 uncultured Clostridia bacterium | reverse complement strand
GCATAGTCCTTGGCCTTCACGGGATCTTCCGTCATGGCGCTTTGCAGGGCCCGCACCGCCTCGTGGTCCGGGTTCAGCTCCAGAATTCTGCCCACGGGGAAGGCAAACTCCGGGTTTGCCCGCTTCATATACTTCTCCATCTCGAAGCTCATACCGGCCTCGGGCACCATGGCGGCGGGGTAGCTGCCCAGGTTCTGGGACAGGCGGACCTCCTTCACCTGGTCGCCCAGGCTCTCCTTTACAAAGGTCAGGAAGCCCTTCAGCTCCTCGGCCTTTTCCTCGGCCTCTTTCTTCTCTTCCTCGGACTGAAGTCCCAGGTCGTCGGTGGTGATGTTGCAGAAGGATTTCTCCTTGTAGGTCATGAGGGTCTGGGGAACGAATTCGTCCACATCCTCGGTGAAGAGCAGTACATCGTAGCCCTTCTTTGCCAGCAGCTCCACCTGGGGCAGCTTGGCAAGATGCTCCTTGTTCTCGCCGGGAGCGTAGTAGATCTTCTCCTGCCCCTCTGCCATAGCGTCCACATACTCACCCAGGGAAATGAGCTTGCCCTGCTTGTGGCTGTAAAACAGCAGCAGATCCTGACAGCTATCCTTGTGGGCGCCGTAGTCGGACACGGTGCCGTATTTCAGCTGACGGCCGAAGACCGCATAGAATTCCTCGTACTTCTCCCGCTCGTTTTCCAGCATGGATTTGAGCTCGGACTTGATCTTCCGCTCGATGTTCCGGGCGATCAAGGTGAGCTGACGGTTGTGCTGGAGCATTTCCCGGCTGATGTTCAGGCTCAGATCCTGGCTGTCCACCACGCCCCGGACGAAGCGGAAGTGCTCGGGGAGCAGATCCTCGCAGTTTTCCATAATCATGACGCCGGAGGAATACAGCTGCAGACCCCGCTTGAAGTCCTTGGAATAGAAATCAAAGGGCGCCTTGCCGGGAATGAACAGCAGAGCCTTGAAGGACACCGCGCCCTCGGCGCTGGTGTGCATGATCCGCAGGGGCTTGTTGTAGTCATAGAACTTGTCCCGGTAGAAGGCTTCATACTCTTCGTCGGTGACATCCTTCTTTGCCCGCTGCCAGATGGGGACCATGGAGTTCATGGTCTCTTCCTCGGTATAGCTTTCGTACTCCGGCTTATCCTCGGGGGAGTCCTCTTTCTTCCGGGACTTCTCCACCTCCATGCGGATGGGGTAGCGGATGTAGTCGGAATACTTCTTGATCAGGCTCCGCAGCTCATATTCTTCCAGGTACTCGCTGTACTTTTCGTCCTCGGTGTCCTCCTTGAGGGTCATGATCACATCGGTGCCGGGGGTTTCCCGTGCGCATTCCTCGATGGTGTAGCCGTCAGCACCGCTGGAGACCCACTTCCAGGCGGTGTCCTCGCCGTACTTCCGGGAGATCACGGTGACGGAGGAGGCTACCATGAAGGCAGAGTAGAAGCCTACGCCGAACTGACCGATGATGTCAATGTCGGCATCCGTACCTTCCCCGCCGTCCTTGCCGGCCATGGCCTGCTTGAAGCCCAGGGAGCCGGACTTGCAGATGGTGCCCAGGTTTTCTTCCATCTCCGCCCGGTTCATGCCGATACCGTTATCGGAGACGGTGAGGGTCCGCTCGTCCTTGTCCCGGGCGATGGTGATGGCAAATTCATCCCGGCTGATGCCAACCTTGTCATCGGTCAGAGCGGTATAGGCCAGCTTGTCGATAGCGTCGGAGGCATTGGAGATGATTTCCCGGAGGAAAATCTCCTTGTGGGTGTAGATGGAGTTAATCATCAGGTCCAGAAGACGCTGAGATTCCGCTTTGAATTGCTGTTTTTCCATAATGCTGCTTCACGTCCTTATTTGTTTTAGCACTCTAAGTGTCTGAGTGCCAATATTATATCGCGGATTTTTAAAAAAGCAACCCCTTTCCAAAAAAGTTCTTTCTTTATTCACAATTGTATGATATGATAAACTGGATATTGTATGGGGTGCGTGTTTCCGCGCATCTTCTTTAGCGGATACAATTCTGATGTATGGATATAAAGGAGAATGGTAATGATCACAATCAGCAATTTGGGCATGCAGTTTGGCGGGCAGTGGCTGTTCCAGCACGTGGATCTGCAGTTCCTCCCCGGCAACTGCTACGGCATCATCGGCGCCAACGGCGCGGGCAAGTCCACGTTCCTGCGGATCCTCACGGGAGAGCTGGATTCCACCACCGGCTCTGTCTGCGTGGATCCCGGCAAGCGGGTGTCCGTTCTGAAGCAGAACCAGAACGCCTACGACGATTACACCGTCCTGGACACCGTCATCATGGGCAACCAGCACCTCTATGACGTGATGAAGGAAAAGGACGCGATCTACGAAAAGCCGGACTTTACCGATGAGGACGGCCTGCGGGCAGCGGACCTGGAAGCGGAATTTGCCGAGCTGGGCGGCTGGGAGGCCGAATCCGACGCGTCCCGCCTGCTGCAGGGCCTGGGAATTCCCACGGAGCTGCACTATGATATGATGGGCGCTACCGACCCCCGGCTGAAGGTGAAGGTGCTGCTGGCCCAGGCCCTGTTCGGAAATCCGGATATCGTGATGCTGGACGAGCCCACCAACAACCTGGATATTGAGGCCATCAACTGGCTGGAGGACTTCCTGCTGGATTTCCCCGGCATGGTCATCGCGGTGAGCCACGACCGGCACTTCCTGAATACCGTCTGCACCCACACCGTGGATATTGACTATGGCAAGATCAAAATGTATGTGGGCAACTACGACTTCTGGTATGAGTCCTCCCAGCTGGTTCAGGCCATGATCCGCAACAAGAACAAGAAGAACCAGGAAAAGATTGAAGAGCTGCAGCTGTTCATCCAGCGTTTCTCCGCCAATAAGTCCAAGGCCAAGCAGGCTACCGCCCGCCGGAAGCTGCTGGACAAGCTGACTGTGGAGGAGATGCCCTGCTCCACCCGGCGCTATCCCTTCGTGGGCTTCCAGCAGGAGCGGGAGCTGGGAAAGGATGTGCTGACCGTCAAGGACGTGTCCGTCACGGTAGACGGTGTGAAGCTGCTGGACAAGGTGTACTTCTCCGTGAACCGCACCGACAAGATCGCCTTTGTCGGCGAGAACGAGCTGGCCCAGACCGCCCTGTTCAGAATTCTCATGGGAGAGCTGGAGCCCGACGAGGGCAGCATCAAGTGGGGCATCTCCACCATCCGCAGCTACCTGCCCAAGGATAACAGTCCCTATTTTGAGGGCAACGACATGGAGCTGGTGGACTGGCTGCGGCAGTACAGCGCCAAGAAGGACGATGTGTACCTCCGGGGCTTCCTGGGCCGGATGCTCTTCAGCAACGAGGATGTGTTCAAGCCTGTAAACGTTCTGTCCGGCGGCGAGAAGGTCCGCTGTATGCTCAGCCGCATGATGCTCTCCGGCGCCAACGTGGTTCTGCTGGACCAGCCTACGAACCACCTGGACATGGAGTCCATCCAGGCGGTGAACAAGGGTCTGGAGGCCTTCCCCGGGGTGGTGCTGCTGGCAAGCCATGACCACGAAATGCTGACCTCCACCTGTAACCGGGTCATCGCCTTCCAGCCTGACGGCACCATCGTGGACCGGTACGG
>CAMEIK010000159.1 GCA_945918315.1 uncultured Clostridia bacterium | reverse complement strand
TCCGTCTGCCGCGGAAAGCGGAAAGCCCAAAGCGCGGTTATCCGGAAAGGAGGGATTCTCAGAATGCTGATTCAGAATATGGTGCTCTACCAGGACCGGTATTTCATCCGGGTCAACAAGGAAAGCGACAGTCTGTTCTACTTCTTTGACTACGACACCCGGGACGCGGACAAAAACATGCAGTTCCAGCATTTTCACCCCTTTTATGAGATCTGCGTCATGCTCTGCCCTGTCTCCACCCACTTCTGGGAGGGAAAGCCCTACCTTCTGCAGGCCCTGGATATTTTCGTCATCCCGCCCAATATCCTCCACAAGACCCAGTACCCCGCCGGGGATCCCTGCAAGCGGCTGATTATCCAGTTTAATCTGCCCCGGCAGGTGATGGGGCTGTCCAACGAATTCCAGCTGCTGCTGGACATGTTTCAGGGCGGTCCCCCCATTTTCCGCTTCGACCCGGAGCTGCAGCAGACCATCTACCGGAAGCTCAACGATATTTTCCGCATGGCGGACCGGACGGACCCCATGCGCAATCTCAGCATCCACGGCAAATTTGTGGAGTTCCTCACCCTGCTGTTTCTGAACAAGGACAAAAACATCTACTCCAACAAGCCCGAAATCCCGGACATTGAGGACAAGATCTACTCCGTGGCCAGCTACATCCACAACCACTACTCCGAGGAGCTGTCATTGGAGCTGCTGTCTCAGAAATTCTATATCAGCAGCTATTATCTGTCCCGGCAGTTTAAGAATGTCACCGGCTTCACCCTGACGGACTATATCCAGATGACCCGGGTCCGCAATGTCCAGGCCATGCTCATCAACACCAACATGCCCATTGCGGAGGCCGCCAGCGCCTGCGGCTTCTTCAGCTTCTCCCAGTTCAACCGGACCTTCCGGAAGCACATCGGCATGTCCCCCTCCCAGTACCGCAAGCAGAGCCTGCTGAGTACCGGGAACCCACGATAAGCACGCACCCCCCGCCGCTAAGAAAAGCGGCGGGGGGTGTCAGTCAATCGTCGGTTTTTTCCGCGTTCAGGGGGTCAATCCGGATGTCCGGATAGGGGTTGGCCACCACGGTGCGGTAGGTGTGATAGATTACCATCCCCGGCTTGCCGCTGGGGATTTTCTTCACCTGCTTCACCCGGGTCACATCCACGGGAATGTTCTGTCCGCCGCCGGTTTCGGCATAATAGGCGGCCAGCTGGGCGGCCTGGGTCACGGTATTATCGGGCACCGCCGCCCCGCCGCAGGAAATAATCACATGGCTGCCATGGACCTTGGAGGCGTGGCACCAGATGTCGTCCCTCCGGGCCAGCTTAAAGGTCAGCTCGTCATTCTGCCGGTTGTTACGGCCCACGAAAATGGGAAAGCCGTCGGTGCTTTCAAACCGCAGGGGGGGCAGCTTCCCCTGCTTCATCCGCTTCTTTCCGGAATCCTGCCGGAGGTAGCCCCCGGCCTGGAGCTCCTGGCGGATCTCCTCCAGCTCGGCCTCGGTGCCCGCCCGGTTCAGTTCCTCCAGAACGCTTTCCAGGTAGGCAAGCTCCTCCGCCCCCAAGGAAAGCTGCTTGTTCAGCTCCTTTTCCGCAGTCTTCATCCGGGCATAGTCCTTGTAGAATTTCGCCGCGTTCTGCTGGGGGGAAAGCTGGGGAGCCAGGGGAATGGCAATTTCCTTCATGTCCTCGTCGTAAAAATCCTGGCAGATCACCTGGGAGGCCCCCCGCTCCACCCGGTTCAGGTTGGCGGTCAGAATATCTCCCAGCTGCCGCAGCCGCTCCCGGTCCAGGCTCTGGGCCAGTTCCTTTTCCTGGACCGCCAGCTTCCGCCGCAGCCGCTGGCACTGGTTTGTGACGGTCTTTCGCATGGCCCCGCTTTTCTGCCGGATGGCGTCCCGCCGGTCCCGGAGGACATAGAAGCTGTCCAGCAGGGCGGCAAAGCTTTCCGCCCTTGCGCAGCCGCCGTACTCCCGGATGGGGCAGAAGGCAAACTGCCTGGGGGTGCCGTCGGACTGGGTGTACAGCCAGGGCGCCGGGTGCCGGAGGTTCTCCGCGAAAAACAGCGCCAGCTTTTCGGCGGCGTCGGGGGGCAGGGTTCCCACCCGGGCGTCGGTTTCGCCTCCGGCAAACAGCGCCGCCTCCCGGCACACCAGGGGGGAGAGCCCGCCCAGGGTGTCCATCAGCCGGTCGCTGAGCACATCCGCCCCGGCAGATGCGAGAATCCTACTATAATCCGCCGCCGTCAGGTCCATGGGGTTTTCCTTTTCCATGGGGGCGGGGAGCCGGTACTGCAGCCCCGGCAGGGCCGCCCGGGGGCTTTCGTCCAGGCCCACCCGGCGCAGGCAGTCCAGAATCCGCCCCTCCGGCGACAGCAGATACAGGTTGCAGGTTCTGCCCATCAGCTCCGCCACCAGCTTTTTCTGAACAGAGTAGCCCATTTCATCGGTGCAGGCAAAGGTAAATTCCGCCATCCGCTCCATAGGCATCTGGTTCACCGCCGCCAGGCGGGCTCCGGAAAGGTGCTTGCGCAGCACCATGCAGAACATGGGGGGCTCCGGCGGATTTTCCGGGGAGCAGGCGGTGAGATGGAGCCGGGGGGCGGCAGGGTTCGCGGCAATCAGCAGCTTTTCCCGGCTCTCCCGGCCCCGAATCAGCAGCAGCACCGTGTCCCGGCTGGGCTGGAAAATCTTTTCCACCCGGCCGCCCAGGCATTTCTCCTCCACCTCCGCCAGTACGGCGGAGAGAAAAAACGCGTCAAAGGCCATCAGTCTTCCCCCTCCATCATGGCGTGAAACAGTTCATTGAGCCGGTCCGTCCGCCCCGCCAGATACAGCGCCCCGAAAAGGGCCTCCAGCCCGGTGGCCCTGGCATACTCCTGGGGGGTTGCGGACTTGGGCACGGCGTGGACATGGGCGTTCTTGCCCCGGCGGAAGTAAGCAAGCTCCTCCTGGGTAAGCAGGGGGAGAATCTTCTCCGAAAGCCGGGCCTGGGTGGGAGCCTTCACCAGGGCGATGGTGTCCTTATGGAGCCGGCCAACGGTGGTTTCTCCCGCCGCGCAGAGCCGGGCCCGGCACAGCAGCTCATAGACCCCGTCGCCGATGTGGGCCAGGCCCAGATTGGAAATGGCGTCAATCCGGGCTTTGGGCAGATTCATTTCAAAAAGGTTTTCCACAGGTCTTTTCCCCGATTCACAAGAAATTGGGCGCACAGCCCGGTAAAGAGGCCGGTAATGACGCTGATGACCACCATCACCGGAAGATACACAAGCACCATCGGGGTGCCGGTCACCGCCACCGCCATGACCATCTGGCCGATGGAGTGGGCCACGGCTCCCAGGCAGCCCGCCACCCAGAGCTGCTTCGCGGTCAGCACCCGCCGCAGACCAATGGTGGCGCCAATGGCAAGGGCCCCTCCGGCGGCGGAGTAGAGGATAGCGCCGAAGTTGCCGCCGAACACCGACCCCAGAAAGATCCGGGCAAAGAGCACCTCCGCCCCCGCGGCAGGCCCCATGGTGAACACCGTGAACACGGTCACAATATTGGCAAGCCCCAGCTTGACCCCGGGAATCGGCACCAGCGGAGGGATCTGGGCCTCCACCAGGAAAATTGTCAGCGCGATGGCTGTCAG
>CAMEIK010000158.1 GCA_945918315.1 uncultured Clostridia bacterium | reverse complement strand
CAACGCCCCCTGTGCATTGGCACAGGGGGCGTTGGTGCTTTGGTGGAGAACTTCCGCCGGTTTTTGGGACGATGATTCCGTGGGGCGAGCTTTGAACCGCCCGGGTCAATGGAGAAGACGGGCCTTTTGTGGATTGGGAAAAAGGAAAGCCCGGTTATTTCTCCGGCTCCTCCAGAGCAAGATACCGGCGGATCAGGCGGCTGGAAAGGTTCGCCGCCGCGCTGAACCAGATCAGCACCCAAACAAAGGTCAGGGCAATGAAAAGTCTGGGGAGAAACAGGAACAACAGGCCGGGCAGCAGCCACAAAGCGGCCATGCAGACGGTACGGGGGAGAAGCCCGATGGAGCGGATAAAGGAAGCACGGAGCAGCTGACGGAATTTCCGGCCGGGATTGGCGGCCAGCAGCGGAAAGTAAAACAGGGAAACGCACAGGAGCAGGAGGAAAAGCAGAATCACGCCCCCGGCCATGATCGTGCGCGCCCCCTCCGGCATGAAGCCGATGATCCGCAGATCGCCGAGAAAGAGAATGGCCAGAGCGAGAAAGAGAAGCCAGGGGAGGGTAGCGCTCCGGAGGCTGGCTTTCCAGCAGCTCCAAAAAGCCTTTGGGGAAGGGATGTCCTTTTCCCGGAGCCCCTCCAGGACAACCCGGTAAAGGGCGGTAAGGCTGGCGCCGGCGGTGAAAACGGGCAGGGACAGAAGAAACGCCAGAATGTTGAGGACCATATAATCAAATACCGAGGCCAGGAACCGGAAAAAAGGAGAATCCAGATTAAACAGATTGGACATAGGCACTCCCTCCGTTGCGGCTGAAAGCTTTCTTCTTCCAGACAAGCAGGAAGCATACATGGACGGCGAAAGTGAGGATCCAGGAAATGGGATAGGAGATATACAGACTTTGGAGCGTTCCCACAGAGGCAAAGACGGTAAAAATCCACAGAACCCGGAGGGCACAGGAGCCTAACAGGGAGGTTACGGTGGGGTTTATGGTTTTTCCAAGCCCCCGCAGAGAACCACAGGCGGTTTCCATGAGACCGCCCACCCATTGAAACTGACCGATATAGCTGACCCGGATGCATCCCGCCGCCATCACCGCGGCGTAGGCCGGGTCGGTTTTTTTAATGTAAATATGCAGCAGCGGGACCCGGAAAATGCTGAGAAGGCCGCACAGGACCCATCCGAGGATTGTGCCGGAAACGATGCAGGCCCAGAAAATGGGAAAGACCTGTTTTTCCTTTTTCGCGCCCATAGCCTGACTGGTAAAGGTAATGGCAGCCTGGTAATAGGCGTTCTGAGCGGTGTGGATAAAGTTTTCCAGGGAGTTGGCCGCGGTGTTCCCGGCCACGGCGGCGGCCTGGAAGGTGTTGACCCTGGACTGGATCAGGACATTGGCGATGGAGAAAACCACACCCTGAAAGCCGGCGGAGAGCCCAACCCGAATCATCTCCTTTGCCCGGCCGGGAATCAGCCGGACGTCCCGAAGCTCCAGATGCCAGGCGTCCTTTGCCCGGATCAGGCGGCAGAGCACCAAAACGGCGGACAGGGTTTGGGAAATGGTGGTCGCGATGGCCACACCGGCCACGTTCAGGTGAAAAACAATCACAAGAAGCAGGTTCAGGCAGACGTTCAGGAAGCCGGTGAAGACCATCACCACCAGAGGGAACCGGGTATCCTTTACGGCCCGCAGGATGGCGGCGCAGAAATTATAGATCACCAGGGCGGGAATCCCGAGGAAATAGATTCGCAGGTACAGCGCGGAGAGGGGGAGTACATCCGCCGGTGTATCTGCCAGCTTCAGCAGCGGGGCGGAAAGAAAAAAGCCAAAGAGGCCGGCCATAAGACCCAGAAGGACGGAGAGGAAGACGGCACAGTGGACGGTCTCGGACAGACCGGTTTTATCATCCGCGCCGAAACAGCGGGCTGCCAGATAGTTGGCGCCAATGGAAACCCCGTTGAACATGGTGATGAGAAGAAATACAATGTGGGTCGTGGCGCCGACGGCGGCAAGACAGCTGCTTCCGCCCCACCTGCCTACAATGGCGGAGTCGGCGGCGTTGTAAATCAGCTGAAGCACACCGGTGAGCATCAGTGGGACCGCGAAAAGATTGATGGACCGGTAGAGGTCCTTTCCGGTTGCGTTGTCAAAAAAATGCTGGTTGGATGGTTGTTTCATTTTGTTTCACCCTCAGAAGTGACAGGCTATGCTGAATCTGGCATGGCTTCCTGTGGTTAACTATAACAGAAATACTTGTATGTGTCAAATAGTTCGATAAGTTGGTAAAAATAGGGTGTATTTTGAAAAAACGGTCAAAACAGGAGAAAACGGAGGAAGAATCCCGGAAAACCCACAGCTTTTCGGAGATATTCTGAAATACCAATCATTTTTCGTTTGTTTCGAAACAAATGAAACTGTCGAAATGAACAAATTAAGCTTGCGTTATTTGGTTATAGTACGCAGTTGACACAAAAAAGGTTTTTGAATATAATCAAGATGAAATGAATCCTGCGGATAAAAAACCAAAGAACAGAAATTTGTTTCAGAAACAAATGAGGTGGGGGGAGCATGAAACTGACGACCAGAGAGATTGCCGCGGAGGCGGGGGTTTCCCCCGCTACGGTTTCCCGCTATTGTACGGGAAGTGAAAATGTCAGTCCCGCCCTTGCGAAGAAGATTGAAGACGCGCTGCAGAGAATGGGCGAGAACATCGAATTGAAGCGATGTCAGAATCAGGTCATTCTGGTGCTTCTGACCCACCTGCGCTTTTCTTTTTACAGCCGGGCCATTCAGGAGCTGCTGGATCAGGAAGACAGCAGGGGCTATTCTTTTACGATTCTTCGCTATGATCCCCGCACACCGGAGACGATCCGAAACTTTGTAAACCGGATGCGGCCTGTGGGCGCGATTTACTTTGAAGAGGAAATCGATTCCACCATTCTTCAGTTCATTCAGAGCACCGGCGTCAAGACGGTGATGTGCGGCGGCGTGGCGGTAGACCCCAATTCCGATATGGTGCACGTCAATGACATCAAGGCGGCATATGACGGTACGCGGTATCTTCTTGGACTGGGGCACCGGGACATTCTGTTCCTGTCCGATGATATTTCCAAGATCGGGGCCGGTTACCAGCGAATCGCGGGGTGCCGGAAGGCTATGGAGGAATCGGGGGCCCAGCTGCCGGACAATTCCGTGATCTGCGGATCGGTCACCTTTGAGGCCGGGTACGATGCCATTGGGAAGGCGCTGGAGAGTGGGCTCAGATTTACCGCGGTGTTCGCTTTCAGCGATGAGCTTGCCGTTGGGGCCATGGCCGCGCTCCATGACGCGGGACTGCGGGTGCCGGAGGATGTATCGGTTCTTGGCTATGACGATCTGCCCATTGCCCTGCGGGTCCGTCCCAAGCTGACGACCATTCATCAGCCCATCGATCTGTTTATCAAAAAGACCCTGGAGCTGTTTGACCAGGGGCATCAGGGGCTCTGCACAGAGCTGTTGCTTCAGCATTCCATCATCCAGCGGGACAGCTGCAAACGGCGTTCCCCCTCAGACGGTAATTGAGGGTCCACATAACGCAATTTAATTAAGATAAAAAAGGAGACGAACAGAATGAAAAAAGCATTGGCACTGATTCTTGGCATTGTC
>CAMEIK010000157.1 GCA_945918315.1 uncultured Clostridia bacterium | reverse complement strand
ACACCAAAACCCCTGTTTTCGCCTAATGAAAACAGGGGTTCTTTGACAGACTGAAGAGCGGCCGAAAGGCCGCTCTTTTTTATGGAAGAAATTACATGTCGAAGGGTTCCATGCTCAGCACAGGGTGGCCCACTTCGCTCAGGTAGTTCAGAAGCTGTTCGGGGTCATCGGTGCAGATGGTCTCGTCAGCGATCATGTCGGTGAAGTTCTCCACGCCGTAGAGCTCCAGGGCGGTGGCGTCCAGGCGCTCCCGCATCTGATCCTTCAGCAGCTTGGGCAGCCAGACGATACGGCCGGGGCCGCCTTCCGCGGCGATGAACTTCTTGGAGGCGATGAAGTGCTTGCCGTGGCCCATAAAGCCGGGGGTCTGCACGCCGCCGCCGGTCATGGAGGCCATCTCGGAGAAGGTCATGCCCAGGGGGGTCATGCCCGCGTGCTCACGGCAGGTGATAACAACGCCCATGGAGACGGGCTCCACGCCGCAGATACACTCGAAGCAGCCGCAGCTCGTCATGGGATCCTGGAACAGGGAGTACAGGGTCACATGCTCCAGAGCGCCGTGGGAGTACTTGTTGACGGCCTCGTCCACGTCCTCGTAGCGGCCCAGGTGCTCGTCGATGCAGCGGTCCTTGGGCACGATCTGGCAGGGTCCGGTGGGATCCAGCTCATTGGTGGCCTTGGCATCCAGCCAGCTCACGGCGCCGCAGAGGCCCAGACGCTCGGGGGTAACGATGCACACATGGCTGGGAGAGAAGGCCTGGCACATGATGCAGGTGTAGAACTGGTCAACGGACTCGTCGGTCATGGACTTCAGACGGTCGTCACGCTTGTTGAAGACCTCGTTGGCGGCAGCCCGGAGTTCCTTGTTCTTCTCGGGGTTCACCACGATGGTGACCTGGCACTTGTCCACAACGGCCTCGAACTCGCTCTTGATCTTGGCGTAGAGGACCTCGCCCAGGTGACGGAATTTGAAGCCGGCCTCGAAGTCGGCCTTGCTGATCCGGATACGGATCATGTCACGCTGGCCGGTGTGCATCACACCCTCGATGCAGTTGAGGTAGGAGTGGAACTTCCGCTCCATGACGGACTCGAAGTCCGGCTGCATGGCCTTGCCGGCCACTTCCACGGTGTAGGAAAGGGAAATCTTGGAGCCCACGGGGATCTCGTCGATTTCGGGGCCGTCCACCACGATCTTGTGGTCCTCCACTTCGGCGGCTTCCTTGGTGGCCACCAGCTCGAAGCAGTCCACACGGGAGCCGTCCACTTCCACCTGCATGTCGCCCCGGCGGATGATTTCGCCCTCGAAGGCGGTGGCGAAGGCCACGGGGATGTCGATGTTGGTGATCTTCAGCTTGATGTCCCGGGCCTCCAGAGAGGTGGCGTTCCACTTGGAGGTATCCAGCTGCTGGATCAGGGACTTGGGCACCCGGAACATGTTCTCGGTCTCGTTGGAGACGACGGGGAAGCCCAGGCAGATAGCGCCGGCGCCGTAGGAGACGATCTCGTCAGACAGGGGCTTGTAGGCGTTGACAAAGGCCCGGACACGCTGCATGGTGTACTTGGCCAGGGCGGGGAAGTCGCCGGGGGTGATGTTGCCGAAGATCAGGGCGGCCCGGAGCGCCACGCTCACCACATGGATGACGGACTGCATCTCCATTCCCAGGGGCACCACCCGGACATTTTCGCCGGTCTTGTAGCCGGCGTCGGCCAGCTGCTGAATGCACTTGCCGGTGAGGGACACCAGGATACCCTGGCTCTGGTACTCCTTCACGAGGGCCACGGTCTCGGCAGGGTCCTCGGCGCCGCCGATGATGACCGCCACGCCGGGGATGTCGCCGGTGACCAGGGGCACGCCCAGGTTCCGGACGAAGGCGTCGGACAGGTGGCCCAGCTCGGGCTCGGTGTAAGGCTGGGCGCCCCGCAGGTACTTCAGAGCTTCCAGGAACTCGGCGCAGAGGGCGGAGCCGATACCGGCGTCAAAGCCGTTCTGCAGCCGGTTGCCGTGGACCACCATGCCCTTGATGGTCTCCATGGCGGCCTTCATTTCCCCAAGGGTGGTGATCTTGACGCCGGTCACCGCGTAGTAGCAGGGAAGGCTGTAAGCGGTGCCGGGGAAAGACACGGCTTCGCCCTCGCCGTAGGCGGCGATGGCATCGTCGATGGCGGCGACGGTACGGGCAAAGTTATAGTCGCTGCCTCCGAAGATTCTGTCAAAAAGTGTCACAGTATATCCTCCTAAATTTCATCACGATCCAAAATTTTCTTGATATTCCGAATCTCTTCCATGGCGGCGGGACTGAAATCGTAGGGCGATTTGCCCTGACGGTCCGCGTCCATGATCTGCGGATTGAAGTGGATACAGCCCAGAAGGTCCTCTGCCGGGATGACGGAGCGGATGTAAGCTTCATCCTCCTGGGTGCGCAGCTTGTTGGCAACCACCCGGACCCGTTTGACTCCCAGGTCGGCGGCCAGCCGCTTCACATTCCGGTAGGTCTGCACAGATCTGGCCCCCGGCTCAATGACCACGATGAACTGGTCCATATTGGCGGCGGTACCCCGGCCCAGGTGCTCCAGGCCGGCCTCCATATCCATAATGACCACATCGTTTTTCCGGTAGGTCAGGCTGGAGAGGATGGCCTTGAGCATCACATGCTCCGGGCAGACACAGCCGCTGCCGCCCACATCCACGGTGCCCATGACGAGAAGCTTTACCCCGTTGATGTCCCGGGCGTATTTCTCGGGGATGTCCGCCACGTAGGGGTTCAGCTTGTAGAACCGGTTGGCGTCGGAGGCGCCGGTGCGCTCTTCCACCAGGGACCGCATTTTGGAAATGGGGACGATGGAATCCACTTCCTCCTGGCTAAGCCCTAAGGCCAGTCCCAGGTTGGCGTCGGGGTCCACGTCGGCGGCCAGGACGGTGCGCCCTTCATCGGCGTAGAGCCTGGCCAGGGTGGAGGCGAGGGTGGTTTTTCCCACGCCGCCTTTTCCGGTGATCGCTAATTTCATTGGCAAAAGACCTCATAGTTTAGATATCAGATATGAGATATGAGATATAAGATAAGGTATCGCTTCGCGATGAACCAATATCTTGTATCTTATATCTTCTATCTAATATCTCAAAATCAGATTCCCAGGGCGGCGCGCTTTTCCTCGATGCAGGCGATCATCTTGTCGCCCAGCTTGTCGATGTCGGTTTCCACCACGAACCGGGCCTCGACCCAGTCCTTGATGCCGTGGTCACCCTGCAGCAGGGCGGTGACTTCGCTGGAGCCCTTGGAGTAGGGGTCCACACCCAGGAAGGTCTCGATACCGGTAGCCACGACATAGTTGCCGATGGAGACGGCCTTCTCGGACATCCATTCGGGGGCGCAGCCCACCACGGGAACCTGGGAGATGTTAATGCCCCAATCCTTGGCAATATCGGAGGCCAGGATCATCATACGGGAGATATCCACGCAGGAGCCCATGTGCAGCACGGGAGGAATGTTCGCCAGCTCACACACCCGCTTCAGACCGGCGCCGCAGTATTCCTTGGCGTTCACGGGGTCCATAAGGCCGGCCTTGGCGGCAGCCTGGGCGGCGCAGCCGGAGGCGATGACGATGATGTCGTTTTCCAGCATCTTCTTCATCAGGCCGATGTGGGC
>CAMEIK010000156.1 GCA_945918315.1 uncultured Clostridia bacterium | reverse complement strand
GTTTTTGTTTATTCTGACGAAGAGACTTCTTAGTGAGACAGTCCCTTTTTTGCGCGGATGATTATGCGTTTATTTCCTGAATCAGGTATTCCCGAAGCGTTTCCAGGTCATTTTCGGGTAAAGTCCGGTCTTCGTTTTCAAACCAGATTTTCATAGCGGCTTCCGGAAGATACCGTAAGTCTTCCGGGACATTTTGCATCATCCACAACCCTGCGTCATATTTTGATAAAATCCGTGTTTCCTTTTTGAAAGAGAGAATCCTCCCCAGGATCAGAATATTGCTGGCAAAATACCTTGGGTTATAGGCATGAAAATCATATTCTTCCATATTCGAGCTGATGGACGACCAGAAATCCTCGTCGGAGATGTCCGCGAAGACATCCCGGATTCTTTGTCCGTACAGAACGATCCCACTCTGGTTGATCAGTTTGATATAGCTGGTCACATCCGCGTCGGGGAATTCCCGGTCAACAACATAGACCTTCGATGCGGGGTCCCGGAACCGGGCCAGATATTTTTCCCGCCAGAAATCGCTGTAATGAAAGACACAGTTCCCGGGGTTTTTCCATCTTCTGGCATCCTCCAGCTTGATTGCCGACACCTCGACAGGCCGGGGAGCGCCGTCAAGGGCAATGATGTCTTTGGCGATGCTGAGCTTTTGGGATGCATCCATGGCGTGCTTGACAACCACCAGAATGTCAATATCTCCCGAATTGGGATGAAAAGCGTTCAGCACGATGGAGCCATGCAGGTATACACCGACCAGATTGTTTTCCAGGTGCGCTTTCCAGACATTCACAACATTGGTTATCTGATTCTTAATATCTGCAGGTAAAGCATCATATCCAAGGAGCTTCTGCATACCCGTATTCCCTCCAATCAATAATCCGGTGGCCTTCCGGGAATTCAAATTCCCACGCGCCAAACCACGAACAGAATCTGCGCCGCCAGAATGACCGGGACACAGATATAAAATTTTGGCTTCCTGGTTTTGTGTCGGAAGGTGTACATTGCGGCCAGGATGCCCACACTTCCGCCGAGAAGCGCAAACAGGAGGAAAATGTTTTCCGGAATACGCCAGAGCTTTCTGCGGGCGAAATGCTTGTCCGCAAGCATAAGAAGAAAGGCTGCCGCATTGATAATAAGGAGGCAGACAGGAAAAAATTGAAATCTCATGAAATTCCTTTCGGGAGGGTTCGGTATGAAAAAGGTATGTGGACTTCTTTTGATATTGCTGCTGCTCACCGCCTGCGGCTCTCAGGAAACCCTGGAGACGGTAGCGGATGACATGGCGGTGCCCGTCATGGCGCAGCCCAGGGAAATATCCGTGAATCTGCCGGAGGACGGCGAGCAGACGGTTGTGGAGGGAGTAAGCGGAAACCTGTACCTGGGCGGCGACTATACCATCGCCATCGAAACGCTGGAAGCGGGAGACCTGGACAGAACCGTGTATGACCTTACGGGTTTTCATAAATCCGACCTTACAGTGCTCACAACAGAATCGGAGGGCGTGAAGCGCTATGAGTTCGTATGGGCGACGGCAGGGGAGACGGGGGAGCAGCTGGGTCATGGAATCATTCTGGATGACGGGAACTACCACTACTGCATGAGCGTCCTGCGCCCGGCAGACGCGGAGGTGTCCCAGGTCATCTGGTACGATGTGTATCACTCATTTTCGTTGGCCTGATATTGCTTCAGGACGGTCCGGCACAGGTCCGAACACTGATCGATAACCCATTGCGGGTACAAAACTCTGGCCTTCGTTCCGAAGCCCAGGAGCCAGCCAAAGAACAGGGGGGACACCGCTACCTGGGCGGTAAAGACAAAATGGTCCTCCCCGTCGGGGATCAGCATGGTTTCCCTGCCGAACCGGTCCATAACCGCGTTTGCAAGCTCCCGGTGAAACCGGAATTTGACGGTGGTAGGTTCTCCGGAAAACATCTGGAACATCCGGCTCGCGTACCTGGTCAGGCCCTCTCCGGCAAGCTCCGGACAGGGGATCCGGGGGGCTTCTGTCAGACGAATCTTCTCCATCCGGTCAACGCGGTAACTGGTAACGCCGTGGCGGGGGGAGTGGGCCAGAAGGTAATAATTCTCATTGTCCTGGCAAAGCCCGTAGGGACTGGCGATATACTCCCGGTCACGGTATCGGCGCTGACCGTTAATATCCCAGTCAAAGTACCGGAAGGAAATCTGCCGGTTCTGGGCGATGGCCTCCTGAATGGCGTCCACGTTGTAGTAAATGCTCTCATTCATGCTCTTTACCCGTCCGGAGACCAGAACCTCCCGACGCATGAGACGGGCATCATCTTCGCTGCATTCCAGGCAGAGCTTGCGAATCAGGTCCCGGGACTTCTTTTCCGTCAGGAAGCGGCTGGACTGTACCGCGTCGATAAGAAGCTTCAGCTCCGGAAGCTCAAAATTTCGGCTGGCGATATAGAAGCCGCCGCCCTTGCCCCGGAGGGTCTCAATATCCACACCGTAGTCCTGCAGCGCCCGAATGTCGGAATACACCGCTTTTCTGTCGCAGGTAATCCCATGCAGGTCCAGCATATCAATCAGTTCCTTCGCTCCCACGGGATGATCACCGTGGGAGTTTCTTTTCAGGTAATCCAGAATATACAGGACCTTCAGCTTCTGTTTTTCCGATTTCGGCATACAGGTTCTCCTTTCAGGCGCCCGGAATGGTTTGGGCATCGGATTGCGAACCCATTATAGCACATAATCCGGAAATGGAAAATGTTAATTTGCTTTTTTTGAAGGAATGTGGTAGCATAGGGAAAAATGGAGGTGAGGAGCATGCTTTATCTGGGATGCCATCTGTCCGCTTCCGACGGCTTTGCGGCAATGGTAAGGACGGCGGAATCGATTGGGGCCAATACCTGTGCCTTTTTTACAAGGAATCCCCGGGGCAGCCGGGCACGGGAGGAAGATCCAGCGGATGCGGCCCGGGCTGTGGAAATGCTTCAGAGCGGTGGCTTTGGCCCCCTTGTTGCCCATGGTGCCTATACCATGAACCTTTGCGGAGCCGACCCGGATGCCAGAGCCTTTGCCGCCTCCGTTCTTTCGGATGATCTGCGCCGGATGGCCGCGCTGCCGGGCAACTTCTATAATTTCCACCCCGGCAGCCACGTCAAGCAGGGAGTGGAGGCTGCTGTGGAGTACATCAGCCAGGCTCTGCGTGCCGCGCTGGCTCCGGGCTATCCCGTACGGGTGTGCCTGGAAACTATGGCGGGAAAGGGCACGGAGGTCGGCGGAAATTTCCGGGAGCTTCGGATGATTCTGGATGCCGTGGGAAGCAGCGAGGTGGGCGTCTGTCTGGACACCTGCCATGTGTATGATGGCGGCTATGACATTGTAAATGATCTGGATGGCGTTTTGGAAGAATTCGACCGTGTCATCGGACTGGACAGGCTTTGGGCTCTACACCTGAATGACTCCAAAAACCCATTTTCCAGCCATAAGGACAGGCATGCCTGTATCGGGCAGGGAAGTCTGGGAACCGATGCCTTCGAAAGAATCGTGAAGCATCCTGCCCTCAAGGGAAAGCCCATGATTCTGGAAACCCCCAACGAGCTGCCCGGCTACGCCCGGGAGATCGCGCTGCTCCGGAGTCTGGAAACACAATAACGAATCCCAGGGCAACACCGCACAAATGCGTCTGCGGATCTCAGCGGATCTTTTGCACCGGTT
>CAMEIK010000155.1 GCA_945918315.1 uncultured Clostridia bacterium | reverse complement strand
GGGTGGCAAGATA
This sequence comes from uncultured Clostridia bacterium, assembly GCA_945918315.1. Lineage (GTDB taxonomy): Bacteria > Bacillota > Clostridia > Oscillospirales > Oscillospiraceae > Faecousia. The sequence goes on along the minus strand of CAMEIK010000155.1, from coordinate 3,691 downwards.
CCTGGAAAACGCGCTGGCGCTTCCGGCGGAAACACCCATGCGGAAGGCGTGTCCATAGTCGTGCCGCTCCTGCCATCCTGCCAGGAAGCCGGCAACCATGGAGTCTCCCGCGCCTACGGCGTTCACCAGTGTCCCTTTCGGAGCGGGGGTCATATGGACGCTGCCGTCTTCCGCGACAAGCACGGCGCCCTGACCGGCCATGGAAACCAGGACGTTCCTGGCGCCCAGGGCCTGTAAGCGTTGGGCATAGGGGACAACGGATTCCCGGGTGGACAAGGTAACACCGAAAAGCTCCCCCAGCTCGTGATTGTTGGGCTTAATCAGGAAAGGCTTGTAGCAAAGCACATTGGTCAGCAGCTCCTTTGTGGCATCCACCACAAAGGTGACCCCCTTATCCCGAAGCCTTGCCAGAATGTCACTGTAAATGGAGGCGGGCATGGATGCCGGGATGGAACCGGCAAGAACCAGAGTGTCCTCCTGCGTCAGCAGATCCAGCTTTTCGTACAGGGCATCCAGCTGCGCCTGTCCGATTGTGGGTCCCATGCCGTTAATCTCCGTGCCGTCAATGGAGCGAAGCTTCAGATTGATGCGGGAGAGCCCCTGGGGGATGGAGATAAATTCGGCGGAAATCCCAAGGGCTTCCACCTGACGGCGGATCTCCTCACCGGTAAAACCGGCAATAAAGCCCAGGGCGGTGCTGGGGATGCCCAGATTCCGGAGGACAATGGCAACATTGATGCCTTTGCCCCCTGCCATCATCTGCTCGGAGCAGGTGCGGTTTGTCATACCCAGACGAAAATCCTCCACATCCACGATGTAGTCCAGGGAGGGGTTAAAGGTAACGGTATAAATCATCGGACTTACTCCTTTCTTTACATGTGCCGACCCTGCAGACAGAAGGGAAGCTCCATCCGGTTTGCTTCCAGCAAAGCCCGGTCCCGGAGAATTGTATCAGCACTGCCGTCGGCAACGATTTTTCCGTGGGAGAGCAGGATCACTCGCTGGCAGGTGTCCAGAATCATGTCCAGATCGTGGGAAGCGATGAGCTTCGTCTGGGGAAGCCGGTGGATGGTGTTGATTACCGTGCGCCGGTTCACAGGGTCCAGAGCGGTGGAGGGTTCGTCCATCAGAATGACCTCCGGCTCCATGGCAAGGATGGTGGCGATTGCGGCCATCCGTTTTTCTCCGCCGGAAATTTTGTGGTTGTAGCGGTGCTTCAGTTCCGCAAGACCCAGCTGGTTCAGAACCCTGTCCACACGGGCTTCCGCCTGCTCTTTGGTCAGACCGTAATTTCTGGGCCCGAAGATCATGTCTTCATAAACGGTGGGCATGAACATCTGGTTGTCGGAGTCCTGGAGTACAAAGCCTACGGTCTGCCGGATTTTGGGCAGGTTCTGTTTGTTCATTTCAAGATCTCCAACAAAGATCTTGCCCTGACCGGTAAGCAGACCCAGCATCAGCTTCATAATGGTGGATTTTCCAGCGCCGTTGGCGCCGATCAGACCTACGCTTTCTCCGCCGGATATAGAAAAGCTCAGGTCCTCCACAACAGGGACGGTTCCGTCATAGGAAAAGGATACGTTTTGAAATGCAATCATGATATTCACCCCACGAACAGACTTCCCAGCAATCCGGGAAGGTCATAAAATCTGGCGCACAGAAACGCCGCCCCGCAGATTGCAAGATAGAGAACATCCCTCAGACAGAAGGGAGAAATATCGGCGTAAAAGAAATTTCCGTTGAAGCCCCGCAGCACCATACTGCCGTAAAGCTCCTCCGCCCGGTCCATGCTGCGCATCAGCAGCTGTCCCAGAAAAGAGCCCCAGGCGGAGATGTGGATTCCTTTCTGGCCCGGGGCCCGGAGACTGTAAGCTTCCGTCATGACAGAAACCTCCTCCAGCATGACCCCAATATAGCGGTAGGTCAAAAGCAGCAGGGTCGTGAGAATCCCCGGCACATGGAGCCTGCGCAGAGCGGCGCAGAGGGCGTCGATGGAGGTGGTGGCAATGAGCAAAAAGGAGGCCATCAGAGAGAAAAGGCCCTTGAGCATCAGCGTTACCATGGAAACTACACCGCCGGTCACGGTAATGGTTCCCAGCTGCAGCAGGGGAGTGTGGTCCAGAAAGGGATTGGCAAGGCCCACGGCGCAGACCAGGGGCAGCACGATGCGCAGCTTGTAAAAGCAGAGGCTTACCGGGATTCCGGACACCTGAAACACAATGATGGGATAGAGCACCATCATTACCAGCCCGGAAAAATTGTATTTGGGGAAGGAGACGACCACACAGATGTAGAGGATCGTGGAAAAAAGCTTGCACAATGGGTGCAGAGCGTGAATGGGAGAGTGCTCTGCCGCCAGAGCATCCATTTCCCGAAGCTCGGACTGGGCATGAAAGAGTTTGTTCATTGGGGTGCTCCTTGTGGATGTGGTTTTCGTGACAGCACTGCTTCCGCGGATTTTCTTTCACAGTGCAGCTCCATTGTACCAGCGCCGAACCGGTATTGGAACCCCCCGGGGGGGATATTTTTACGGAAATCCAAAAAGAGGAATCCGGGAATTGGGATTGAAAAATACGCCGGATTCTGGTAAAATCAGAAAAAACCGGAAAGGGTATGGGGAGACGGAGTATGCAGACGGAGCAAATTGTGGCAGGGCAGACCTGCGTAATGTTTCTGTATATGCTGGTGGGCTATGTTCTTACAAGGACAGGAAAGCTGACGGAGCAGGGAAGCAAGGACCTGGCGGGTATTCTCATTGCGCTGATTTTGCCTGCGTTGATTATTAACAGCTTCTGTGAGCCCTTTACCGTGGAAAAGCTTACTCAGCTTGTAATCAGCACCCTGGTTGCGGCCCTGGCCCTGGCCCTGTGTATGGGGATGTCCAGGCTGGTATTTCCCCGGGCGCCCATCGATTACTTCTCCGCGTCCTTTTCCAACGCGGGCTTTATGGGCATTCCGCTGGTCCAGGCCCTCTACGGAGTGGAAGCGGTTACCTACCTGGTGGGCTATATCGCCCTGATGAATCTTTTGCAGTGGGGCATGGGGCTGAGCGTCCTGACCGGGAAAAAGATTTGCCTGAACCCCAAAACGATTCTGAAGAATCCGCTGCTGATCGCGCCATTTATCGGAATCCTGATTTTCTGCGTCGGGTTAGGAGACAGGCTCCCGGGACCTGTATCCACCGCCATCCGGGGCATTGCCGGAATCAACGGCCCGGTTGCCATGCTTGTGCTGGGCTCCTATATGGCAAAGTCCGATTTCAGAAGCCTCTTTATGACCCGGCGGCAGTACGGGCTGTGCGCCGTGCGGCTGCTGCTGATTCCCTTGGTCCTGATGGCGGTGTTCGCCTTTCTCCCGGTGGATCGGACCATCCGTCTTGCGGTGTTCATCGCCTCCGCCGCGCCGGTGGGGGCCAATGTGGCGGTGTATGCCCAGCTGTTTGACCTGGACTATCCGTACGCCTGCCGGAGCGTGGCGCTTTCCACGCTGTTGTCCATTCTGACAATGCCGGTAATGATTGTAGCCGCCTCGTTCTTTTTCCGATAACCGGGGGTATCAAAAATCACGGGCCCTGACAGCGAAAGATTTGGAAACAGCCGATAGCGCAAAAGGAGAATCTTCTGAAAACCCTCCCGCCCACCGGAAGAACCGGATCGGCAGGAGGGTTTTGCATAATCTCTGGAACAGGAGT
>CAMEIK010000154.1 GCA_945918315.1 uncultured Clostridia bacterium | reverse complement strand
GTTTCCCGGGCAATCGCAAGAGGAATTCCGCTCTTTCGGGAGGGCAAATATCCCGTTTTTCCCTGTCCGTCCGTGGTTTTCAGAAAAGATGGCAGAGGGTCCGGTGAAAAAACGTAGGCTTCTTTTCTGCTCCTTCATTTTTGACAATATATGGTAGAAATAATCTGTCGTTTTTCAAATCAAAAAGGAATTTCCTCTTTTCATCAGGAGAAAAAGGTGATATAATGGAAGAGACTGGGAGGTATTGCCTATGAGTATTACCATTATACTGTTTTCCGCCCTGCTGTTCTGCGCCATGATATTGAATCTGGCTGCGAAACCCAAGTTTACCCGTGGGCTCATTGGCGCCTGCGCACTGATTTCCGCCATCGGCGGACTGATCCTCTACGGAATCGGCTTCCAACATACCCTGTCCGATCCGGTTCTGCGGATCGTCCGCACCGTCCTGGCTGTCAGCCGTATGTATGCCGGTATCAATGATTATGCCTCCGTCAGCGCCGCGCCCCTGTATTCGCAAACAGTCTGGCAGACCCTGTTCTGGATCGTTCATCTGATGGCTTTTTACGCAACCGCCAGCGCCTCCATCTCCGCCCTTGGCTCCGCCGCGCTGAAACGGGTCAAATACTGGCTCCAGCGTTACGGCAGCTCTGTAATCATCTATGGTATCAGCGACGACACCGTGGAGTTCGGCCGCAGCCTTATGTCGGGAGATGTCCATAACATCATCTATGTGGGCAGCCAGCCCGATGGGGCCTGCGACGCCGCCATCAATGCCGCCGGTGGCCTTGTCCGCTCCGACCTGTCCGCTCTGAACCCTGACCGGAAATTCTTAAAGAGTGTGGGCAGTGAAAAGGGCGCTCCTGACCTGACCCTCTACGCTCTGGACGCGGATACGAACAAGAACCAGTTCTATGCCAAGGCGCTGCTCAGCGCCATGGAGGAGGCCGGGGTGGATACCACCCATGTGAAGCTTGTCATGCGCAGCTCCGACGACAGCGTGGAAAGCGGCCTGGCCCGGACCAAGGACCGCTATGGCTACGGCGATGTGAAGAATTTTACCGATGTTTCTCTGACCGCCCGGCTGCTGATGCAGAACATGCCCCCCTGCGACAAAATGACCTTTTCTCCCGACGGCATCGCTCAGGAGGATTTTGAGGCCATCATCGTCGGCTTCGGCAAAACCGGCCGCAGCGTGCTGCGTTACCTGATCCGCAACGCCCAGTTTGTGGGCAGTCACTTCCGGGCCGACGTTTTCTCCCCCGCCTCCCAGAATGAAAACGGCTACTTCTGCAGCAGCTATCCCGGACTGATGGAAGAATATGACATTGAGTTCCATACGGAAGACGCCAAAAGTCAGGCCTTCTATACCTACCTGAGAAGCAAAGCCGCCACATTGCGCTATGTGGTCGTCTGCACCGGCAGCAAGACCCGGGATGCTGAGATTGTCTCGGAAATCAGCGCGTTCCTTGCCCAGGTGGGAAGCAGCGCGGCTATCTGCCAGTGCTCCGCCAAATCCATTTCCTGGTGCGTGCAGCCCGGGGAGCCCCTCCACTATCAGAGTGTTTACAGCGCCGGCATCATCGGGTCCAACGCCTTTGACCGGATGGCAATGATGCTCAATTACAGCTATGTCAACGATAAGAACGTTACCCCCGAGCAGGCCTGGGCCGACTGCGACTATTTCAGCCGGGAATCCAGCCGGGCCTCCGCCGACTTCATCCGGGCTTTCCTGCGGATCACCGGAACCTCTGAAGATAATCTGGACCCGGAAAGCTGGACGCGGAAAAGCCCTGCCCTGCTGGAAAACCTGGGCATTACCGAGCATCTGCGCTGGTGCGCCTTCCACTACTCCATGGGCTTTACCGCCATGCCGGAGAGTGTTCTCCGGAAGCGGGGCGAACACTACCGGGAGGAGGTCGCAGAGAAGGGCAGCTCCAGACTGCGCATCACCAAGGATCTGCCCCACCGGATGCACGCCTGCCTGTGCGGCTGGGATGATCTGGACACATTGAGCCGGCTGGAAGAAAGCTACACCGGCAAATACACGGATTACAAGGATATGGACATCCGCAATGTACTGGCCCTGCCCAACGTTCTGCGGGCCGCGAAGGAGCGAAGCCAATGAAAAAACGCCGACTTTTCCTGGCGCTTGGCCTGCTGACAGTCTATTTCCTGCTGCTGGCATTCCTGGTCGCCGCGGAATCCGCCGCCCCCGAGGATGCCGGAGCCTCCATAACATCCCTGGGCCAGGCCCTGTGGTACTCCCTTGTCACCATGACCACCGTGGGCTACGGAGATGCCTATCCGGTCACGTTTTTTGGACGGATCATCGGCGTGCTGTTCCTGCTGCTCTCCGCGGGTGCTCTCACCGCCTTCATTTCCCTGGGTGTGGGCTGGGTCACCGGTTCCGGTCTTCCCAAGCTCCGTATCCGCCGGGCAGGAAAACGGCCCATCTACATCTTTTGCCATGCCGACAGCGCCGCCATGGCCCTTGCCGACAATATTCTTGCGGAAACCCCCGACGCCCTGTGCCTGTTTGGGGAAACGGGCACCATCTCCCCTGCCGACCGAAACCGCATCGGCGTAGATATGTCCCCCGACCGGCTGCTGTCTCTGCTTCCCAAAGGCTCCAACCGCCCCACGATGGTCTTTACGGGAAATGACGCCGAGGAGCAGCTGACCCGGATGGGCATTCCCGAGAATGCCGACGTGATCTGTCAGACCACCCGGGTTCCCGAGAACCTGCGCCCCGATGTGAAGTTTTTTGACCGCAGTGAATTGTGTGCCGGCATGTACTGGCAGCGTTTCCCCCTGACAAGGACGGAGAAAAAGGTGATGCTGGTGGGCTTCGGCCAGCTGGGCCGGGAGCTTCTGGAGCATGCCCTGCTTACCAACGTCCTTTCCCCTGTCCGGGTGACGGAGTACCATGTCTTTGGCGATGCCTCCGCATTTCTCCTGGATCACCCCCAGCTGGGCTTCTCCGTCAGTATCGGGGCGCCGGATGCCCACCGGGACAGCCTGATTCTCCACGATGACCCCTGGAACGCCGACGAGGACCTGCTTCTCAGCGCGGACCGGATCATCCTCTGCTCCGACGAGGAGGCCGAGAATACGGTTCTTTGCCGAAGGATGCGGACCTGGTTCCCCATCCGGGCCAATATGCACCTGTACTGCCGCTCCGCTCTGACGGATGACCTTCCCGTTTTCGGCACCGACAGCGAAATTTTCACCCCCGAGGCTGTGCTCCGCTCCGGTTTGGAGCGAAGGGCCAGGCAGCTCAACGAAAACTACCGGGCTGCCTGCGGCGGCAACGCTCCCACCTGGGAGGAGCTGAGCGCGTTCCTGCGCCGGTCCAATATGGCTTCCGCCGACCACCTGCACACCAAGCTGCGCTTCCTGCTGGATGATGACAGCCTGACAGAATTTTCCAAAGAGCAGATTCGCCTGGCCTATGACCGGTTCCTGGAGCTGAAACAAAGCCAGCCGGATCTGTGCCGCCGGATTGAGCATGACCGCTGGGTTCGGTTCCATGCCATGTTCAACTGGCGCTATGCCCCCAAACGGGACAATTCCAAACGTTTCCACCCCTTGATGGTTCCCTTTGATGACCTGTCCCTGGCCGACCAGGCCAAGGACGACTATGCCTGGGAGCTTATCAGCAGCTTACTCTAAGGAGAGACCCCTATGAATGAAAAGCAGAAAAGA
>CAMEIK010000153.1 GCA_945918315.1 uncultured Clostridia bacterium | reverse complement strand
CGGGTCAAAACACTGGCCGAATCTCCTTGCCCCATTATGCGGTGCTGCCCTTGTATTCCCGGAGGTGTTTTCCGGGGAAGCGCGTTCCCATCCCCCTTTTGAAAGGAGAAGCAGCTATATGCGTAAAGATCAAAGCAGGAGGCTGGACCGGAAGAAGTTCTTCAGTGACCCCGTTCTGGTTTGCACCGTCGGATTCCTGATGCTGGCAATGTTACTGTTCGTGCTGTACCCGCTGGTTTACCTTCTGATCGACAGTGTGCTGGACGAGCAGAACGGCGGGTTCACAACCGCCATTTTTCACCGGGTGCTGAATATGACCGGTTTCCGGAATGCCTTCTGGAATACCCTCCGGGCCGGTATCATTACCGGCATTCTTTCCACGGTTGTCGGCCTGCTGTTTGCCTATGTGGATGTGTATGTCCACATCCGCTCCAAAATCGTGGAGAAGCTTTTCAACCTGGTTTCCGTTCTCCCGGTAGTGTCCCCGCCCTTTGTGCTGTCTCTGAGTATGATCCTGCTGTTCGGTAAGCAGGGCATGGTGACCAAGTATCTGCTTGGCATCAAGGATGCCAATATCTATGGCCTGTGGGGCCTGGTGATTGTGCAGACCATGACCTTCTTCCCGGTGTGCTATCTGATGCTCAAGGGCCTTCTGAAGAATATCGACCCCTCTTTGGAGGAAGCGGCCCGGGATATGGGCGCGTCCCGGATGAAGGTATTCACCACCGTGACCCTGCCCCTGCTGCTGCCGGGCCTGGGCAACGCCTTCCTGGTCACTTTTATCGAGTCCGCTGCCGACTTTGCCAATGCCATGCTGATCGGCGGCAACTACGACACCCTGGCAACCACCATCTACCTGCAGATCACCGGTGCCTACGACAAGCAGGGCGCCGCGGCTATGTCCGTGGTGCTGCTGTCGGTCACCATTATCATGTTTATCATCCAGAAATACTATCTGGAATCCAAGACCGCGGCCACCCTTACCGGTAAGGCTACCCGGGGCAGAGTGCCCATCACCGATAAGAGCGTCACCGTCCCCCTGACTGCCATCTGCTCCGTGATTTCCGTGTTCGTCATGGTCATGTACATCATGGTGTTCTTCGGCGGCTTCTTCAAGCTGTGGGGCCGGGATTACTCCTTCAGCATGCGGCATTTCAACAACTTCATGCTGCAGGACGGCCTGCGGAACTTTAAGGACTCCGCTGTGCTTTCCGCCATCGCGGCGCCCGCCACGGCAATTATGTCCATGCTGATTGCCTACCTTGTGGTGAAAAAGAAGTTCAAGGGCAAGGGCCTGCTGGAGCTGCTGTCCATGCTGGCAATGGCCGTCCCCGGTACGGTCCTTGGTATCGGCTACATCCGGGGCTTCTCCAACGGTATGTTCCGCACCGGATTCCTGGCCAGCCTCTACGGCACCTCCGCCATCCTGATTATCGCCTTTGTGGTCCGGTCCCTGCCTACCGGCACCCGAAGCGGCATTTCCGCCCTGCGGCAGATCGACAAGAGCATTGAGGAATCCGCCATTGACCTGGGCGCGGGCAGCGCGAAGGTATTCTTTACGGTTACCCTGCCCCTCATCAAGGACTCCTTCTTCTCCGGACTGGTCACCGCCTTTGTCCGTTCCATCACCGCGATTTCCGCCGTTATCCTGCTGGTTACGCCCAGGTGGAAGCTTGTTACCGTGCAGATCAACAGTATGGCCGAAAAGGGCGAATGGGGTACCGCCTGCGTGTACGCGTCGTTCCTGATCGTCTTTGTCTACGCCATTATCGCGCTGATGAATCTGTTCATCAAGCATTTCGGCACCAGTAAATACATGGAGGATTGATTACCATGGCAAAAGAAAAAAAGGGTATTAAACTGGATGGGATTTCCAAAATCTATGTCGATCCCAAGACCAAGAAGGATTTCTACGCGGTGGATAAGGTGAGCCTGGATATCGAGCCGGGCAGCTTCGTTACCCTGCTGGGCCCCTCCGGCTGCGGCAAAACCACCACCCTGCGGATGATCGCCGGCTTTGAAAGCCCCGACGAGGGCGGCATCTGGCTGGGCGGCGAGAAGATCGACGCGCTGACCCCCGACAAGCGGGATACCGCCATGGTGTTCCAGAGCTACGCATTGCTTCCCCACTACAATATTTTTGATAACGTTGCCTACGGCCTGAAGCTGCGCAAGCTTCCCAAGGACGAGATCAAGAAGAAGGTCACGGACATTCTGGAGCTGGTGGGCCTGTCCGGCATGGAAGCCCGTATGACGAACCAGCTCTCCGGCGGTCAGCAGCAGCGTGTGGCCCTGGCAAGAGCCCTGGTGGTGGAGCCCGGCGTTCTGCTCTTTGACGAGCCCCTTTCCAACCTGGATGCCAAGCTCCGGGTCTCCATGCGTACCGAGATCCGCCGTATCCAGCAGAAGGCCGGCATCACCGCTGTCTACGTTACCCATGACCAGTCCGAAGCCATGTCCATTTCCGACAAGATCATTATTATGAACGCCGGTAAGATCGCCCAGATGGGCACTCCCCACGAGATCTACTACCACCCTGTCAGTGAGTTTGTTGCCGACTTCATCGGCGACGCCAACTTCCTGAAGGGCAGGCTGGTTCGTCACGAGGGCAATGTGGATGTGGTGGAGATCTGCGGCAAGGAAGTGAAGGTGGACGGCACCGGCGACCGGATCGCCGTGGGTGCCGAGACCACGGTGGTTCTCCGCCCGGAGTCCACTGTGCTGTGTGACGAGGGCGTTCTGCCCTGTGAGGTCATTGTGTCCACCTTCATGGGCGCCTACCAGCTCTACCACGTCATGGTTGGCGATACCAAGCTCATCATTCATGAGTATAACCCCAAGGGCAAGAAGATCTATCAGATCGGCGACAAGGCCGGTATCTTCTTCGAGCCCAACAACGCCCACGCTCTGTAAGCGCCATGGAGTTCATATCCTGTATCAACGGGATGGACGTGACCGCCCGGTATACGGAAGAAAGCGTCCAAACCATTTTCCTGCCCCTGCTGCGGGAGCTGACCCGGCTGCAAAAGGAACGGGGACGCCGGATTCTTGTGCTGCTGGCCGCGCCCCCGGCGGCGGGGAAGAGCACCCTGGTCGCGTTCCTGGAGTATCTTTCCCGTAAGGAAGCGGGCATGACACCGATCCAGTCCATCGGCATGGACGGCTTCCATCACTATCAGGCCTATCTTGACAGCCATACCGTGGTGAAAAACGGGGAGGAAATATCCATGGCCCGGGTGAAGGGATCCCCCATCAGCTTTGATCTGGAGGGGCTGACCCAGCGAATCCGGCAGGTGGCGGCGGGGGAGAGCTGCGGCTGGCCGGAGTATAACCGGAGGCTCCACAATCCTCAGGACAATGCCATTGCCATCACGGGGGATATTATCCTCCTGGAGGGAAACTACCTGCTCCTGGACCGGCCCGGCTGGTCGGAGCTGAAAGGGTACGCGGACTATACCATCCGCATTTCCGCGGACAAAGACGATGTCCGGGAACGGCTTGTCAGGCGCAAGGCAGGCTCCACGGGCTGGCCCCGGGAAAAGGCCGAGGCATTTGTTGACTTCAGCGACATTGGCAATGTGCGGGAGGTTACGGAGCATTCCGTCCCCGGCGACCTGAACCTGCGGATGCGCAGCGACGGCAGCTATGTAAAAGAATAGCGCATTCTACAAAAAGCGGGCGTTTTCCCAAAAGGAAAGCGTCCGTTTTTT
>CAMEIK010000152.1 GCA_945918315.1 uncultured Clostridia bacterium | reverse complement strand
GCAGCACATTGTAGCCCTGCATCCGCTTCATCCGGGACATGATGTCCGTGGCGGTATAGCCCTCGGGATGGCCCGCGTGAAGGCCTACGCCGGAGGGGTAGGGGAACATATCCAGCACATAGTATTTGGGCTTGGAAAAATCCCATACGTCGGTGTGGAAGGTGTCGTGCTCCTCCCAGTACTTGTGCCACTTGGCTTCAATGCTTGCATAATCGTAATTCATTGCGAATCCGCCTCTCTTCACACGGTGGGGTCCGTGACAATATCCTTCAGTGCGATTTTTTCCGCGTCGGCCCAAAGCCGCTCCAGGCTGTAAAATTCCCGGGCTTCCGGTGTAAACACATGGATGACCACCGCGCCGAAATCCAGCAGCTCCCAGGAATTGCCCCGGTGGCCCTCCCGGCCCAGCATAGTCTCACCCAGCTGCTCCAGAGTGAATTCCACGCTGTCGCACAAGGTTCTGACATGGGTATTGGAGGTACCGGTGCAGATGATGAAATAATCCGCCAGGCTGGTCACCCGGTCCACCCGCAGGAGCTGGATGTCCAGTCCCTTTTTGGAATCCAGGGCCCTGGTCGCCTCATAGGCAATCTCTTTCGGAGTTAACATACTCTTTATCCTTTCCTTTATCCAAATGGAAACTACACGCCGCGGCCCTTCAGCCACTCCAACGCCTGCCGGGATTCCGGGGAAACTTCACTGCCCTGGTTTTTCAGGTGCACCAGGGTCATTTCCAGGCCCAGCTTCAACGCCGCCTGAAGATCCGAAAAGGCCAGCTTCCGCAGTTCCTCCACCCCGGGGAAATCCCGGTTGGGCTCCATATAGTCCGCCACATAAATGATGGCTTCCAGTGTATTCATATCCGCCTTCCCCGTGGTGTGATGGCGGATGGCGGACACCACCGCTTTATTTTCCCCAAAGATCCGCTCCGCAACCAGACTTCCTGTCAGGGCGTGGAGGGTTTTGGGGTATTTTTTTGAAAAATCATCCAATAGTGTACCATAGGCCCGGCACAATGTCAACTGGAGGGGGCCGTCCAGAGCCTTGGTCACATCGTGGAGCATCCCTGCCCGGGCAGCGTCCTCCGTGTCCGCCCCCCAGCGCTTTGCCAGCTCCACCGCCGTGTCCCGGCAGCCCAGCACATGGCGGACCCGGTTGGGATTCAGCAGACCGATGACCACCTGCTCCAGCCGGTCCATGGGAAGCCGATTCCAGTCGCTCACCGTATGGTACAGACTGTTTTTCCGGATATAGTCTTCCACCGCCGGGTCCAGGAATTCCGAAGCGCACCGGAAGGCCAGCAGCCGCCGAAGCTGGGTGGAGGAAATCTCACAGGGCACCGTTTCCGCCGTGGTGACCGTGGCGCCCATTTCTTCCAGAGCGTTGATCCCCGGCAGCAGGAGATTTTTTTCCTGTTTTCCGCCCCGGGGCACCACGGCAATGGCGGCGGTTTTCACAATTTCCTCTGCCTGCTTCCATTCGGGGAGGCTCAGGAGCCTGTCGGAGCCCACCATAAGGGTCAGCTCCGCGCCGGGGTACCTTTCCCCCAGGGTCCGCAGGGTCTGCCAGGTGTAGCTGCTGCCCTGTGCCCTGACCTCCAGGTCGGAAACCTCCAGAATGGGGTAGGGAGCCGCCGCCAGCCGGACCATTTCCAGCCGCTGCTCCGGTGTGGGAGAGCCCTCAGGCATCTGCTTTCCCGGAACCTGCCGGGCAGGAATGAGTACCACCTTATCCAGGCCCAGAGCCTCCGCCCCCCGGACTGCCGCCCGGATATGGCCGGTATGGGGCGGGTTAAAGGTCCCGCCGAAAATGCCGATCCGTTCCATAATCGCCCCCCCTTTTCCGATATGCCCGGAAAATCAGTTTTCTTTCTTTTCCTGTCTGCGGGCTATGGCCTGGTCAATGGCCTGCTGGCGGAAATAGGCGTTGCGCTGCTCCCGCTGCTGCTTCATGGCCTGCCGCCGTGCCCGGGCGCCCTTGCGCACGGGGTCGGCTTTGCTGGCAGGGGTGGCCTTCCGCTTGGCCCGGCCCGTCTCGTTGCGCTGGGCCTGGCACTTCTCGCTGAACCGGTAAATCACAAATTTGGAGCCGATGCAGGCAACCCCGTCGGCGCCGGTGGCTTCGCACAGCGCGTCGCAGGCCTCCCGGGCGGTCATGAGGGACCCTTCCAGCACCCGGCCCTTAATCAGCTCCCGGGCGGTAAGCTGGGTGTCCGCTTCCTCCGTCACCGCCTGGGTGACGCCCTCCTTGCCCACAATGAGGGTGGTGTCCAGGGTATTCGCCCGGGCCCGCAGGTCGGCCCGTTCCTTACTTGTCAGCATAGCCTGCCTCCTTCAGCTTTTCATAAAAGACTTTCAGTGCGTTTGCCCGGTGGGACACACTGTTTTTCTCCGCCGGGCTGACCTGGGCAAGGCTCTTGCCAAAGGGCGGGTAGTAGAAAATGGGGTCGTAGCCGAAGCCCCCCTCCCCGGCAGGTGCCCTCAGCAGCTCCCCGTGGACCTCCCCCCGGGCCTGAATGACCTTCCCATCGGGGGTCACAAAGGTGATAACACAGACAAACTGGGCCTGACGCTGGCCGTCGGGCACCTGCTCCGTATTTTTGAGCAAAAGCTGCAAACGGCCAAAATCGTCCAGAGAATCGTCAAAGCCGTACCGGGCGGAGTAGATTCCCGGCTCGCCCCCCAAAGCGTCCACACAGATGCCGGAGTCGTCTGCCAGAGCAGGCAGCCCCGTGGCCTTCATCACGGCCTCCGCCTTCAGAAAAGAATTTTCTTCAAAGGTGGCGCCCGTTTCCTCCACATCAATGTCCACCCCCAGCTGGCTTTCCAGCACCAGCTCCATGCCGAATTTCTCGGTGATCTGGCTGATCTCCACCAGCTTGTGGGGATTTTTGCTTGCAAGAACTACTTTCATGGTCTCTCCTCTTTTAAATCAGGGCTTCCACAAAGGCCCGGGCCTCAAAGGGCATCAGGTCCTCCGCCTTTTCTCCCACCCCGATAAACTTCACGGGAATCTGCAGGGCATCCGCCACGGCAATGACAATGCCGCCCTTGGCGGTGCCGTCCAGCTTGGTCAGGGCAATGGCGGTGACCCCGGCGATTTCCTTAAACTGCTTTGCCTGAATGAGGCCGTTCTGGCCCGTGGTGCCGTCCAGCACCAGCAGAACCTCCCTGGCCGCATCCGGCAGCTCCCGCTCCACAATCCGGCTGATTTTGTTCAGCTCGTTCATGAGATTGGCCTTGTTGTGGAGCCGTCCGGCGGTGTCGATGATGATGACATCGGTGCCCCGGGCCTTTGCCGCGTGGATGCCGTCAAAGACAACGGCGGCAGGGTCCGCCCCCTCATGCTGCCGCACCAGCTCCGCGCCGGTGCGCCCGGCCCAGATTTCCAGCTGATCCGCCGCTGCCGCCCGGAAGGTGTCCGCCGCCACCAGCAGAACCCGCTTCCCGGCTTCCACCTGCTGCCTGGCGATCTTTCCGATGGTGGTGGTCTTTCCCACACCGTTGACGCCGATCACCAGAATCACGCTGGGCTGGGTGCCGAGATTCAGCGCCGGGTCTCCCACATTCAGCATATCGATAAGGATTTCCCGCAGTGCCTGGCGGGCCTCCTCAGTCTGCTTCAGGTGCTGCTCCCGCACGGTCTTTTTGAGCTTTTCCACCGCCTTTCCGGCAGTCTCCACCCCCAGATCCGCCAGAATGAGGCACTCCTCCAGCTCGTCGTAGAAATCATCGTCAATTTCGGAAAAGCCGGTAAAAACGCTGCCCAGGGTGCCGCTCAGCGCGGCCCGGGTCTTTGCCATTCCGGCCTTGATTTTTTCAAAAAAGCCCATAGTTCTCCCCCAATATT
>CAMEIK010000151.1 GCA_945918315.1 uncultured Clostridia bacterium | reverse complement strand
TGGGCTGCTACTGCTTTCCTTTTCTGGCGGCGGCTTCCCGCTGGCGGCAGATCTCCACCCAGCTGGGGAGCGTGCGGAGCAAATCGGACAGGCCCCGCATTGCCCCGGGAATGTCGATGTTCTGGGGGCAGATCCGGGCGCATTTTCCGCAGCCGATGCAGGCGGCGGGCTTCTTGTTATCCGGCAGGAACTCCACCCGCATGGCGGAGTTGACTGAGGGGGAATACCGCAGTTCGTTGTAGACCCGGATCAGGCCGGGAATATCCAGCCCCATGGGACAGCCGTCGCAGCAGTAGCGGCAGGCGGTGCAGGGGATGGAATCCTTCATCCCCTCGGCAATATCCAGCAGGAGGGCGGTTTCCTCCCCGGAAAGGGGCCTGGGCTCCGAAAAGGTTTTTACGTTGTCCTCCATCTGGGCCAGATTGGACATGCCGCTGAGGACCATCGTTACGTTGGGAAGATCCTGCAGGAACCGGAAGCCCCAGGCGGCGGTGGATTCATCGGGCCGCAGAGCCCGAAGACTCGCTTCTCCGGCGTCGCTGAGTTTTGCCAGCTTGCCGCCACGGACCGGCTCCATGACCCAGACCGGGATGCCCCGCTGGGTAAGCAGCTCGTATTTCCCCTTTGCGTCCTGCAAGGTCCAGTCCAGATAATTCAGCTGGATCTGGCAGAACTCCATGTCCTCCCCGCAGGCATCCAGAAAAGCCTTCAGGGCCGGGGTCTCCGCGTGGCTGGAAAAGCCCAGGTGCCGGATCCGCCCCAGCCGCTTCTGCTCCTTAAAATACTCCAGAATACCCCGCTGGGGGTCTAAGTAGACCTCCATGGACTTTTCATACACATTGTGCAGAAGATAGAAGTCAAAATAGTCCACACCGCATTTTTTCAGCTGCTCTTCGAATATCTCCGCCGGGTCATAGCCGCCGTTGATGATCTGATGGCCGGGGTACTTGGTGGCAAGGCAGTAGCTGTCCCGGGGATATTCCCTGAGGACACGGCCGATGACCCGTTCCGACTCGCCCCCGTGGTAGGAATAGGCCGTGTCAAAATAGTTGACACCGTGGCTGACTGCGTAGCGGGTCATTTCCCTGACCTGTGCTTCGTCGATACTGCCGTCGCTGCCTGTGGGCAGGCGCATGGTGCCAAAGCCCAGTAAACTCAGCTGTTTGTCTTTAAATGTACGGTAAATCATAGCTTCACTCCCTCTTGCTTTGTCTGAAAGGTTATGGTATGATACCAGTGTACCATCCGGTAGCGACTACCGGTCAAGAGGGATTTTCCCAAAATTGGAAGTGTTTTTGTGTATACGATGAAGGAAACCTGTCAAAAGACCGGTCTTGCCTATGAAACTCTGAAATTTTACTGCAACCAGGGACTTATCCCCAATGTGAAGCGGGACAGCCGGAACCGCCGGATATTCGATGACGGGGATGTGGCCTGGATCAACAGCCTGACCTGCCTGAAGCACTGCGACATGGGCATTGCGGAAATGAAGGAATACCTGGCGCTTTGCCAGCTGGGGGCCCGGACGATACCCCAGCGGAAAAAAGTCCTGGCGGATAAGCGCCGGTCCCTGGAGGAAGAGCAAAGGCGGATCGCCCGGGCCATCGCCTATATTGACCGGAAGCAGGACTTTTTTGACGAGGTTCTTTCCGGAAAAAGGGACGATATTGGCAATCTGACCGGGGCGGGGGATTGATCGCCCGGGATAAGCGGGGGAAGGAGTATGGGCATGAAATCGGAGAAACGGTTGACGGCGGCGCTGCTGGCGGTACTGCTTGCGCTGAGCCTTACCGCCTGCGGCGGGGAAAGCCTGGGACAGAAAATTGGGGAAAATGTCCCGCCGGAAACCACGGCAGGCACGGAAACGACGGATGCCGCCGTTCCGGCGGAGAGCACCGGCCCGGAAGAAAAGGATGGGGCCGGGGAGGCGCTGGCGCTGCTGCGCCGATGCATGGAGCCCGTGCCAAGGATTGCCCTGGCGGCAGCCTATCTGGGCAATCGGAGCGGGGAGGACACCATGCCTCTTTCCAACTGGCTGTGGGAAACGGTCCCCGGACTGATGGAGCAAATGCCCTTTATCGGTGAAATCCCGGAGGATAGGATCCTGGGAGGGGGCTATGGTGACCTGTACTGCCTGGTGCCCCGGGATGACAGCACCACCCTGGCGGTGAATTGGGTCCATTGGGACAGGTCGGACGGCGAAGGGAAGCCCCAGGTGGAGGAGGTTCTCTACCGGAGCGAGTACGCGGAACCGGTACTGGTGTATGTATGGTATGAGGGCGCTTTGGACGCCCCCTTGATTGAAATTCAGGCAATTGCCGGAAACGGTGCCCAGGTGACCTGGTACCCCACCCTTGACCGGGAGAGCGGCTATTGTATTGTTCCCACCGGGGAAAATGATGTCCCCCTGGTGCTGGATTTTTCCTTCTTCGCCTTTCTGGACGAGGAGGGGAATGACATGGAGGACGGGGACTTCGGCGATGACGGGTGGCTGCCTCCAACGAATGAGGGGCTGGCGGACACCAGCTGGGCCTGTGAGGAATGGTCGCTGGAGCTGTGCCGGGGAAGCGAGGATCCCGGGTGGTTCGGAACGGCGGAGCTGTGCCGGTGGTCCGCCGGTGTTGCCGGTGCGGATGAAACCCGGGATGGCTTCTGGCGGATGGAGGGAGACTGCCTGTGCCTGGAATTTCCCGGGGTCAGCGGCGGCAGCTTTCCCGTGCTGGTGGACCCCTCCGGGGAGCATCTTTTCATCCGGCAGGCTGCCGACGGCGCCTGCCCGCCCTTCTTTGACGAGGATATGGCCTCTATGGAGCTGACCCTCAGCTACGGCTGACATTGATAAGCCCCCTGTAATTTTTCGGGGAGAAAGAGAAGAGAGAACCAAAATGGGACGTTTTTCTGATGTATTGCTGACCGTGGATTTTGACCGCACATTGACCGCGGAGGACAGCTCCATTCCGGAGCGGAATCTGGAGGCCATCCGGTATTTTATGGCGGAGGGCGGTGCCTTTACGGTAAATACCGGCAGAAGCCTTGCCATGTCCCGCTGCTTTTTTGACAGGGTGCCCATGAACGCCCCGGTGCTGCTGTATAACGGCGGCGCCGCCTACGATATTCAAAAAGAGGCCTTCGTGTTTGCCCACGAAATTCCTCTGCCCCAGGGGCCGACCCTGCGCCGGATTGGGGAGCTGTCCGAGGGTCAGATTCTGGAGCTGCAGGGAGGGGAGTCCCATTTTATCTTTTCCCGCAGCGAGGCCTATGAAAAATACAGCGCCTGGACGGGAGTTCCCGTTGCCATGGCGAAAATGGAGGATGATCTGGGGCCCTTTCTCAAGGTATGCGTATTTGACGGCACCATCCGGGGGACGGTGGACAGCCTGTTCCACGCGGAACCGGAGGAGCTTGCCCGGATGGACCGGGTGGAAGGGGCTCTGCGGGCGGAGCTGGGGGAAAATGCCACCGTTCTGCGGGTGGCGGCCCGGACCATTGACATCGTTGCCCCCGGTGTGTCCAAGGGAAAGGCGGCAAGACAGCTCCAGGCGGTGCTGGGAAAAAAGCTCCTGGTTTGTGTGGGGGACGAACAGAACGATATTTCCATGCTGGATATGGCGGATTTTTCCTTCTGCCCGGCCGGAAGCAACGTGGCGGACCGGTACCCAAATGTATGCGCCTGTGGCGACGGCGCGGTGGCGGATGTGATTTATAAAAAAATCCCCGGCATTTTGGCACATTGCCCTTGACAACCACGGGAAAATATGCTAGAATCCTCTGGCTGAAACCGCCAGAGAAGGGCTTTTTGCGGGTGTAGTTCAATGGTAGAACACCAGCCTTCCAAGCTGGATACGCGGGT
>CAMEIK010000150.1 GCA_945918315.1 uncultured Clostridia bacterium | reverse complement strand
GAACCGGCACAAAATCTCTCGCTGAGCTTCCTTGCCGATTTATGCGGTGCTGCCCTGACCCCAAATGCCTTTTTCGCGGCGGAAGATTCCGCCGCGAATTTTGCGTCTGCCTATTGCGAATTTCGAATGAATGTGCTATAATGGCCCCGTTTCGTCATGCAAAAACTGTCGGGTTTTCAAACGAGGAGGGAAACATGGTTTTCGGAAAGCATATCAATCGCTACTATTGGAAATACGCACCGCTGTTGCTTGTGGGACTGGCCGCGCTGATTGCTGTGGATTACCTCCAGCTGGAGATCCCCGCCCTGTACCAGATGGTCATTAACGGCATCAACCAGGGGTATGTCAGCATTGACGGCGTGAAAACGGCCTTTACCATGGAGGTTCTGCTGGACAGTATCTGCATGCCCATGGTGAGGATCATTCTTGCCATCGTCTTCGGCCGGTTTCTGTGGCGGGTCACAATTTTCGGCGCGGCAACCCGAATGGAGCAAGACCTGCGGGACCGGATGTTTGACCACTGCCGGCACCTGAGCCAGGACTACTACCAGGTGAATAAGGTGGGCAACCTCATGAGCCTGTTCACCAATGACCTGGACACCGTTCAGGAGTGCTTCGGCTGGGGCTTTCTCCAGCTGTTTGACGCGTCCTTCCTGGGGGGTCTTGCCATCTACCGTATGCTGCAGATGGACAAGATCCTGACGCTGCTGTCCCTGATTCCCATGGCGCTGCTCTTTGCCTGCGCCTCCGTGGTGGGGAGCGTTATGACCAAAAAGTGGGACTACCGCCAGGAGTGCTTCTCCCAGCTTTCGGATTTTTCCCAGGAGAGCTTCTCCGGCATTGCCGTTGTGAAGGCCTTCGTCAAGGAAACCCGGGAGCTGCTGGCCTTCCGGAAGCTGAACGAGGAGAACGAGGTGGCCAATATTGACTACACCCGGATCAGCGTGCTGATGCGGATCCTGGTGGGAACCTTTGTGGAAAGTGTCATCTGCGTAATCTTGGGCTACGGCGGCTATCTTGTCTACCGGGGTACCTTTAACGCCGGCCAGCTTATGGAGTTCATCGGCTACTTTACCGCTATCGTCTGGCCCATCATGGCGGTTTCCGAGCTTATCGACATGACCGCCCGGGGCAAGGCCTCCGTGGGCCGGATTACCGAGCTGCTGGAAGCCGACGTTTCCGTAAAGGACCGGGAGAATGTCAGGGAGCTTACGGAGGTTCAGGGCAGCATTGAGTTCCGGGATCTGTCCTTCCGCTATCCCGACGGAGAGTACGACGCCCTGGAGCATGTGTCCTTTACCATTCAGCCCGGTGAGAATATCGGTCTCGTGGGCCGCACCGGCTGCGGCAAAACAACCCTGGTGGACCTGATTCTCAGGACCTACAACGTCCCCGACGGAACCCTGTTTATCGACGGACAGGATGTGAATACCCTTTCCATCCATTCCGTACGGGCGGCCTGCGCCTATGTGCCCCAGGACAATTTCCTGTTCTCGGACACCATTGAAAATAACATTTCCTTCGGCTCTGAGCGGCCCAGCACCGCGGCAGTCCTGCGGGCGGCCCAGCTTGCCGATGTCCACAGCAATATCGCCGAGTTCCAGAAGGGCTACCAGACGGTGCTGGGCGAGCGGGGCGTTACGGTGTCCGGCGGCCAGAAGCAGCGGATCTCCATTGCCCGGGCCCTCATGAAGGACGCGCCCATTCTGATTCTGGACGACTCGGTTTCCGCCGTGGATACCAAGACGGAGCGGGCAATCCTGGATAACCTCCGGGCCTCCCGCCAGGGAAAGACCACCGTCCTCATTGCCCACAGAATTTCCACCATCGAGCGGATGGATAAGATCCTCTTTATGGATGCCGGCACTGTGGCGGCCTTCGGTTCCCATGAAACCCTGTATGAAACCAATGCGGAATACCGGAAAATGGTGGATCTGCAGCGGCTGGAGGAGGAAGGAGGGGAGCGCAATGACTGAGTATCTTCCTCTTATCATTGCCTGCGCCGTAATCGGCGCCTTCGCGGTGGTGTTCCTGGGAGCCTACATCGTCCTGTGCCGCAGAACGAAGAACGCTTCCGGCGAACGGCATATGGCGGACGGGGAGATCATCAAGCGGCTCCTTCGGTACGCCGTCCCCTATAAAAAGGAATTTTACCTGGTATTTCTCATCATGCTGGTGTCCATCGCCTACGATGTGGTGTCTCCGCTTCTGGTGGGTAAGATTCAGGGCATCATCAAGGGGAGTTTCCGGCTTCCGGAGCTGTACCGGATGGTGGCGGTGTATGCCGGCATTCTGGTTGTGTCCATGGTCTGCACCTATTTCCAGGCCATGATTCTCCAGCAGGTGGGTCAGAAGATTCTGTCCCAGCTTCGTCTGGACATCTTCAATCGTATCGAGAGCCTGTCCCACGAGCAGCTGAACCAGATCCCGGTGGGCAAGCTGGTGACCCGGGTGAGCAACGACCCCAACGCCATCAGCTACCTGTTTACCAACATCCTGGTGACCCTGGTGAAGAATACCATGGTGATCTTCGGCGTGCTGGGTGCCATGCTGGTGCTCAACTATGCCCTGACGCTGATGGTGCTGTGCTTCGTGCCCTTCCTGATCCTCTTTACCATTGTGTTCCAGAAATTCTCCCGGACGGTCCACCGGAAGGTGAACAACGCCCGGACCGATGTGAATACCTATTTGTCTGAAAACCTGTCCGGCATGAAGATTACCCAGATCTTCAACCGGGAGGACCAGAAAATGGAGGAATTTGTGGGCAAGAGCCGGACCCTTGCCAGAAGCAAGTACCAGCGGATGTTTGTCTTCGGTATCTTCCGGCCCATGGTGTACATGCTTTTTGTTACCTCCAACCTGTTCCTGTTCTATATCGGCTGCCGGGGCTACATTCAGGGTACCACCTTCCTGGGGCAGGTGATTACCAGTGAAATCGTCGTGTCCTTCTACATGTACATTTCCAAGTTCTTTAACCCCATTCAGACCCTGGCGGAGCAGTTCGATATGCTGCAGCAGTCCTTTGCCTCCGCGGAAAAGATCTTCACCATTCTGGACATGGTGCCGGAGGTTGTGGATGAACCGGATGCCATTGAGCTGGACGAAATCCGGGGTGAGATTGAGTTTAAGGATGTGTGGTTTGCCTACAAGCCCGGCGAATGGGTCCTGAAGGGCGTCTCTTTCCACGTTTATCCCAAGCAGACCGTGGCCTTTGTGGGCTCCACCGGCTCCGGCAAGACTACGATTCTCTCCCTGATTACCCGCAACTACGATATCCAGAAGGGCCAGATCCTCATTGACGGCATCGATGTGCGGCATATCAAGCTTTCCTCCCTGCGGCGGCACTTCGGGCAGATGCTTCAGGATGTGTTCCTGTTTGCCGGAGATATCCGCAGCAATATTGTGCTTCGGTCCGAGGGAATCTCCGACGAGCAGGTCTGGGAGGCTGCCCGGTATGTCAACGCCGATGGCTTCATTTCCCGGCTGGACAAGGGACTGGACGAACCCGTCCGGGAGCGGGGCAACAACTTCTCCGCCGGCCAGCGGCAGCTATTGAGCTTTGCCCGGACCATCCTCCACAAGCCTTCCGTGATGATTCTGGATGAGGCCACCGCCAACATCGATACGGAAACCGAGCTTCTGATTCAGGATTCTCTGGAGAAGATGAAGAACATCGGCACCATGCTGATTGTGGCCCACCGGCTGAGCACCATTCAGCACGCGGACAATATTATCCTGCTGTCCCACGGCGTGATTTGTGAGCAGGGCACCCATCAGGAGCTGCTGCACCGGAAGGGCCGGTACTACCAGCTCTATACCCTGCAGTTTGAAAAGCAGAAGCTTACAGACGGA
>CAMEIK010000149.1 GCA_945918315.1 uncultured Clostridia bacterium | reverse complement strand
ATATCTCCAAAAAACATCCCGGCGGACGCGTCCGCCGGGATGTTTGTCAGATATGCGAGTAGATCAATTCCATGTTTCCTTCCAGCACGGCCTTTCCGTAGTCCGCGGTCAGGACCATGTGGTCGCCCTTTTTCACGGGCTGGCCGTCCAGGGTGCCCTCCCCTGCCAGAATGCTCAGGTTCACAAAGGGGGCGGTGAAGTTCAGCTCCGCTTTCCCCTCCAGAAGCCCATGATATACGCTGTAATAGGGACAGGTGACCAGGTGGGTGATTTCCGCGTCCCCGACCCGGGTCACGGTCCGCTCCGGCGCCGCCGGGACAAAGGGGGCGGTGGTCACATCCAGACTCTTTTCGATGTGCAGCTGCCGCTTCTTGCCGTTCTCCAGCCGGTCATAGTCATAGAACCGGTAGGTCACGTCGCTGGACTGCTGGGTCTCCAAAATCAGGGTGCCCCCCTTGATGGCGTGGAGGCATCCGGGGTTGATCTGGAAGAAGTCCCCCTTGTGAATGGGCACCTGCCGCAGCAGCTCGCTCCAACGGCCCTCGGCAACCATCCGGGCCATTTCTTCCCTGGAAGAAGCATTGTGGCCGATGATGATGGCAGCGCCGGGGTCGCAGTCCAGCACGTACCAGCACTCGGTTTTGCCCAGGCTGCCGTTTTCATGGGCCCCCGCGTATGCGTCGTCGGGGTGGACCTGAATACTCAGGTCCTCTCTGGCGTCGATAATCTTTACGAGCAGGGGAAAGATGCTGCCGGTGAGGTTCCCGAACAGCTCCGGCTGCTCAGACCAAAGCTGTCCCAGGGTTTTCCCGCCGAATTCGGGGTTTTCCACGGCGCAGTCTCCGCCGGGATGGCCGCTGATGGCCCAGCACTCACCGGTGTGGCCGCTGGGAATGGGGTAGCCGAATACGGTGGAAAGGCGATCGCCGCCCCAGAGCTTTTCCTGGAAGATGGGCGCAAGACGCAGGATTGTTTTCATCTTTCCGTCTCCTTTTCCGCGTCCATGGCAAGCTTCACCGCGCCCATGACGCCTTGATTGTCGTTGAGGCTCACACCCACAATATAGGTTTCGGGATGGGAAAGGGCCTCCGCCCGGATGTACCCGGCAAGCTGCTTCACGGCCTCCTGCCGGACCAGGTCCAGAAGGCAGTCCTGGTGGGTGACGCCGCCGCCCAGCACGATCCGCTCCGGGGACAGCAGGAGGATGTAGTCCGCGATGGCCTGACCGATGTAGTAGGCCTCCAGCTCCCAGACCTCTTTCCGGCCGGAAAGCTCCGCTCCCTTGACCCCCCACCGCTTTTCCAGGGAGGGGCCCGCCGCCAGACCCTCCAGGCAGTTTTCATGGAAGGGGCAGCCGCTTCCCACCATGGGGTCCTCCGGGTGGCGGCTGAGCAGGATGTGGCCGCCCTCCGGGTGGATCATGCCGTGGTAGGGCTTGCCGCCGATGATGACGCCCACGCCCACGCCGGTGCCCACGGTGATGTAGATGCTGTTCTCCACATCCCGGGTGCAGCCCCAGGTGGCTTCCCCCAGAGCCGCGGCATTCACATCGGTGTCAAAGCCCACGGGAACCCCCAGGGCCTTTTCAAACTCCGCCACAATGGGGTAATTCTGCCAGGCAAGCTTGGGGGTGGAGGTAATATAGCCGTAGGTCGGGCTTTTCCGGTTCAGGTCCACCGGGCCGAAGCAGCCGATGCCGAGAGCGCGAATCCCCTTGCCCCGGAAGAATTCCATCATGGGACCCATGGTCTGCTCCGGGGTCCGGGTGGGGATGCTGATCCGCTCCAGAATATTGCCGTTTTCGTCGCCGACAGCGCAGACCATTTTGGTTCCGCCGGCCTCCAGCGCGCCGTAAAGTTTCATATGGTTCCAGCTCCTTACTGCCGCTTTTCGCGGTTACTGTGTGCCTCTATCATACCCCGTCCCGGTCAGAAAAGCAACCCCACAATTTTCCGTTTGCCGACTTGACCCGATAAAAAAGGTATGGTATAATACGAAATCAATAACTTCCCCATGGCGATGTTTGCCTGTCGGGGAAGAAACCTGGGAGCGGCTATGATTCTTCTCAAAAAGATCTGGACATACCTTACCATTATTGTCATCGCCCTGGTGGCGTCGGTAAGCTATGAGCTTTTCGTGTTCCCCAACCAATTCGCCCCCTCCGGGGTAAACGGTATCTGTACCATGATCCAGTATGTCACCGGGGTCAGCGTGGGTTATCTGAGCCTGCTGATCAATATCCCGCTGGCACTCTGGGTCTATTTTACAGTCAGCAAGTCCCTGGCAGTCCGGAGCATGCTGTATGTGGTGACCTTTTCGTTGGCCTTGCTGCTGCTGGACCGTGTGGACCTTTCCGCCTTTGCCTACTCCACCGCCAACGGCACCAGCCGGATCATCGGACCCCTCACCGCGGGCATCATCATCGGCTTCTGCTATTCTGTGCTGCTGAAGGCCAGCGCCTTTACCGGCGGAACGGACTTTGTTTCCGCCATCATTCACAAGAACCACCCCGAGAAGAACATGTTCAGCATGATCTTCGTGATGAATACGGCGGTGGCGGTGTGCAGCTACTTCGTCTACGGCTATCAGATGGAGCCGGTGCTCATGTGCATTCTGTACAGCTTCACCTCCACCACCGTGGGCGACCATTTTATGCGCACCGGACGCAGCGCCGTCCGCTTTGAAATCGTCACCGACCAGCCCGAGGAAATTGCCCGGGAGATCATCACAAGCCTGGGCCACAGCGCCACCATGGTGCCCGCCACGGGCATGTACTCGGGCCTTGCCACCCACATTCTGGTATGTGTGGTGAACCGGCCCCAGACCGCCCAGCTCTGCGCCATTCTGCGCAGGTACCCCCACACCTTTGCCATGATGAACCCGGTGAACGAGGTGGTGGGCAACTTCAAGCAGGTTTCCCACGGCCGGGAGGTTCACCCCATCCTGGACCGGGGCGACAGCGAAGACCTGTAAGAATCGTGAAGCGTGAATGGTGAAGAAGTGGGCGGTGAAGCTGCCCTTGCCTCCTGTACTTGCGGCGGGGTGCCCTGCGTATCGCAAACCAGTGGCGGGGCGAGCCCGTACAGCAGGCAGCAAATCCATTTATGTGTCATTCCGAACCGGTTCTCAAACTGGTGTGGGAATCTCCCTCGTCATTGAGACCGCGTCCATCATACAGCGGACCACTTCACCGCACGGTCCCTTACCCATCCGCAAGTCAATTCCGAATATCAATCATCTAAGGAGGAACCTAAAAAATGGCGTATTACTATCCCGAACCCAGTCACACCTTCAGCGAATACCTGCTTGTCCCCGGTTATACCTCGGAGGACTGCGTTCCCGACCGGGTCAGTCTCCGGACGCCCCTGGTAAAATACCGCAAGGGTTTTGAGGAACCCGCCATTTCCCTGAACGTGCCCCTGACCTCCGCCGTCATGCAGTCCGTGTCCAACGACACCCTGGCCATCGCCCTGGCAAAGGAAGGCGGCATCAGCTTCATTTACGGTTCCCAGTCCATTGAAAGCCAGGCTGCCATGGTGGCCAAGGTGAAGAACCACAAGGCCGGCTTCGTCACCTCCGCCTCCAACCTGACCCCCGACGCCACTCTGGCGGATGTGCTGGCCCTGAAGGCGAAAAACGGCTTCTCCACCGTGGCCATCACCGACGACGGCACCGCGTGCGGCAAGCTTCTGGGTATCGTCACCAGCCGGGACTACCGGGTCTCCCGGATGAGCCCCACCGATAAGGTCCGGGACTTCATGACCCCCCGGCAGCGGCTGATCACCGCCCCGGCGGAAACCACCCTGAAAGAGGCCAATGACATCATCTGGGAGCACAAGCTCAACAGCCTGCCCATCGTGGATGGGGAAGATC
>CAMEIK010000148.1 GCA_945918315.1 uncultured Clostridia bacterium | reverse complement strand
CCGGTGCAAAAGATCCGCTGAGATCCGCAGACGCATTTGTGCGGTGTTGCCTTATATCGGTTAGCACAGTAAGGCAACAGCCCGCAAAGGGCCTTTTTCTCCCGGCTCCCGGATTTTTCGCGCTGTATTGGAAGAAATATTGTATATTCTGTTCTGTTTGCTTGCA
This sequence comes from uncultured Clostridia bacterium, assembly GCA_945918315.1. GTDB lineage: Bacteria > Bacillota > Clostridia > Oscillospirales > Oscillospiraceae > Faecousia. The sequence continues at coordinate 3,744 of CAMEIK010000148.1, read as the reverse complement.
AAGCCCCATGCTCCATGCTATGATTGTGATATACCTTATCGCGGCGCCGCCGGGAAGACAGACATGCAAACATCAGACTGTATCTGCACGATAAATGAGGAGCTGATCGCGTGGCCAGCAGCAAACGGGAATTGAAAAAAATACAGAAGATCGTGGACAGGATCCTGGGGTACCGGGATGCCACAGCCTCCCTGAGCGATGCCGCGCTGCGGAGCAAAACCGGGGAATTCCGGCGCCGTCTGTCGGAAGGGGAAACGCTGGATGACCTGCTGCCGGAAGCCTACGCGGTTGTGCGGGAGGCCGGCCGCCGGGTACTGGGCATGGAGCATTTTCCCACCCAGCTGATGGGCGGCGTGGTGCTCCACCAGGGGCGCATTGCCGAAATGCGAACCGGCGAAGGCAAGACCCTGGTGGCCACACTGCCCGCTTACCTCAACGCCCTGACGGGTCTGGGGGTTCATGTGGTCACGGTCAACGATTATCTGGCCAAGCGGGACGCGGACCAGATGGGTAGGATCCATCGGTTCCTGGGCTTGACGGTGGGCACCGTTCTGGCGGGCATGGACAGTGCCCGGCGCAGGGCCGCTTACGGCTGCGACATTACCTATGTAACCAACAGCGAGTTGGGATTTGACTATCTGCGGGACAACATGGCTGTCCGCAAAGACCAGATCGTTCAGCGGGGCTTCCACTATGCCATCATTGATGAGGTGGACTCCGTGCTCATCGATGATGCCGGAACGCCCCTCATCATCTCCGGGGAAGCCCCCCGGTCCACCCGGCTCTATGAAGCCTGCGACTCCCTGGCCCGCCGGCTGACCCGGGGAAAGGACCTGGAGGAACTCTCAAAACTGGATATGATGTCCGGCGCCCGGCAGGAAGAAACCGGGGACTTCATCGTGATGGAAAAGGAGAAGCGGGTCTTTCTGACCGAGGCCGGAATCAGAAGAACGGAGCGATTCTTCCGGGTGGAGAATATCGCGGATCTGGAAAATATCGCCCTTCAGCACCATATGAATCTTGCCCTGCGGGCAAACTACTTGCTCCTTCGGGACCGGGACTACGTGGTAAAGGACGGGCAGGTCCTGATTGTGGACGGGCTGACGGGCCGTATTATGCCCGGGCGGCGTTATTCGGAGGGACTGCATCAGGCCATTGAAGCCAAGGAGCGGGTCAGAATCCGCAAGGAGAACCGCACGGTGGCCTCGGTCACCTACCAGAGCTTTTTCAACAAATACCGGCGCAAATCCGGTATGACGGGTACCGGCCATACGGAGGAAGCGGAATTTGCCCAGGTGTACGGCATGGACATCGTGCAGATTCCTACCTACCGCCCGGTGCAGCGGATTGACCGGGAGGACCTGGTGTTCCGCACGAAAGCGGAAAAGCTGGAAGCGGTGTGTCAGGCCGTGCTGGACAGCAAAAGCAGCAGGCGTCCGGTGCTGGTCGGCACCGTCAGCGTCAGCGATTCGGAGGAGCTGAGCCGCCTGTTTACCCAGCGGGGCATCCGGCATCATGTGCTGAATGCCAAGTACCACGACCGGGAAGCCGCCATCGTGGCAGAAGCGGGGCAGCGGGGGGCGGTGACCATCGCCACCAATATGGCAGGCCGGGGAACGGACATCAAGCTGGACGCCGCCGCCAGGGAGGCAGGGGGGCTGCTGGTCATCGGCACGGAGCGGTACGACTCCCGCCGGGTCGACGACCAGCTCCGGGGCCGTTCCGGCCGGCAGGGAGACCCCGGCGAGTCCCGCTTCTATCTGTCTTTGGAGGACAGCCTGCTGCGTCTGTACGGCGGCAGGAAGCTTGCCGGACTTTTCGAGGCCCAGAACGTGCCCGAAGGAGAGGGGCTGACCCACAGCGCCCTGACCAGAGCCGTGGACCAGGCCCAGAAGCGTATTGTCAGCGACCGGTTTGCCCAGCGGCAGAAAATGGTGGGCTACGACCGGGTGCTGAACGAGCAGCGCGAGGCGGTGTACGCCCAGCGGCTGCGGGTGCTTCAGGCCGGGGATATTCACGGTATGATTGTCTCCATGCTGCGTCTGACCGCCCAGGACGCGGTGACGGCCGCCTCCGGCGGGAAGACCCCGGAAGCGCGCAAGCACCTGGCAGCGGCGCTCTTTTCCCAGATGCTGACACCGGGCGTCCTTTCCGACTGCGAGGCCTGCCCGGAAGAGGCGCTGTCTGACCGCCTGGCGGAGGCGCTGATCCATCGCTACGACAGCATCGAGGCCTCCTTCGGCGATTCTGCCCTGCTGAGGGAGCGGGAACGGGAGCTTCTGCTGAAAACCGTGGACCGGCACTGGATGGAACAGATGGACGACCTGGAGCACCTGCGCCAGGGCATCGGACTTGTGACCTACGCCCAGCGGGACCCCCTGGAGGAGTATCAGATAAAGGCCTTCCGATTGTTCGACGAGATGAACCGCAACATTCGCTATGACACGGCGCTGGCAATGCTCAGCATCGGGCAGCTGAAAGTGAGGTCATGAGATGAACGGTGAAAGCAGACTGATGGTCTATATGCTTGGCGGCTTTGAGATGTACTATGGCGGCGCGCCCATCCAGTTCCGGAAAAAGCTGACAGCCAAGCCCCTGCTTCTGCTCCAGCTGCTGCTGAACAACCGGGAAGCGGGTGTGTCCAGACGGACTGTGATGGAGGCGCTCTATGGGGAGGACGCCCAGATTGACACCGGCAACAGCCTCAATGCCACGGTCTCTCAGCTTCGGAAGCTTCTGAAGGACACCCGGCTGCCCCAGGAGAATTACATCCATGTCCGGATGGACCGCTATTATTTTGAAAGCTCCTTCCTCACCTGGGTGGACACGGAGGCGGTCACCGCCCTGCGGCAGGAGGCGGATCTGGCCTCCGGTAATCACCGGCTGGAAATTCTGTATCAGATCTGCGACCTGTATCATGGCCGGTTTTTGCCGGAGCTGGACGGGGAAATCTGGGTGGAGATTGCCAGAGCGGACTACCAGCGCCTCTACCGGGACAGCCTGAATGAAATCTGCCGCACCCTCAATGAACGGGGCGCCTACGATGAAATTCTGCGGCTCACCGGCGTCGCCGCCAAGCTGTTCCCTTTTGATGAGTGGCAGGTCTGGCAGCAGGAATGTCTGATACACCAGGGCCGGATCAAGGAAGCCTATGAGCTTTACCGCCAGGTGGAACGGCTGTACCTGACCGAGCTGGACGCCCCTCCGCCGGAGCGAATGCGCTCCCGGTTCCGCAGTCCGGAAAAGGAGCCCTGGCGGAAGGCCGACAACATCAGCGCCGTCCGCAGATGGCTGAGGGACTCCGATCTGGACGGCCCCTGCTGCATCCCCTTTCCCAGCTTTCTGTATATGTACAGTCTGATTACCAGGCTCAATGCCATTACCGACACCCCATTCTGTCTTCTGCTGTGTACCCTGAACAGCTCCGACGGTCGGGTCAACCCAACCGCCAGAGAGTTTCACGGGGCCATGGAGCAGCTGGAGGGGGTGCTGGAAACATCCCTGCGCTGGGAGGATGTATTCACCCGCTATTCCCGCAGTCAGTTCCTGGTAACGCTGCTGGGCGCCCCGGAGGAAAACAGCGGTGTGGTCGCAAGCCGGATTCAGCAGCGGTTCGCGGAAGCCATCGGGGATCAAAAGCTGCGTCTGAACTGTCAGGTCATGAAGGCGGAAGAATTGATGGCGGAAAAAAAGCCCCGGGAGGAATAAGCCCCCGGCTGAAAAGGAAAGCAGATACTCACAAAT
>CAMEIK010000147.1 GCA_945918315.1 uncultured Clostridia bacterium | reverse complement strand
ATCTATGTCAGCGGTTCTCTTTCCGTGTTCAATCACCGCACCGATGTGGACATCCATAACCGGATCGTGTGCTATGACATCCGGGAGCTGGGCAAGCAGCTGAAGAAAATCGGGATGCACATTGTCCAGGACCAGGTGTGGAACCGGGTGACGGCCAACCGGTTCCACAAGGTACAGGATGGGAACTCTGCTATCCAGAAAGCCACCCGGTACTACATGGACGAATTTCATCTCCTGCTGAAAGAGGAGCAGACCGCCGCCTACTCCATCGAAATCTGGAAGCGCTTCCGAAAATGGGGTGGCATCCCCACGGGCATCACCCAGAACGTGAAGGATCTGCTGTCCTCCCGGGAGATTGAAAACATCTTTGAAAACTCCGATTTCATCTACATGCTCAACCAGGCGGCGGGAGACCGTCAGATCCTTGCCCAGCATTTGGGCATCTCTCCCAGCCAACTGTCCTATGTGACCCATTCCGGCGAGGGGGAAGGCCTGCTGTTCTACGGGGATACCATCATTCCCTTTGTAGACCGGTTCCCGAAGGACACCCGGCTCTACCAGGTCATGACCACCAAACCCCAAGAGGTCGGCTCCACATGAGAAAAGAGCCCCGCCTGAAATTCACAGACCAGGAGCTGGCGGAGAATACGCCTGTTGGTGCCGCCGCCAGGAAAGCCAAAAAGGCAGCAGAGCGGGCGGACAAAGCGGATGGGAAAATCCCCCGTCGGAAGAAGCCCAAGGTGGCGCTTCACTTTGATGATGAAGTGAAACGACCTCAGGAGGTGAAAACACCCAGGGAGAAGGCCAGAGGGAGGAAAAAGGCTCAGACTGAAAATGGGCCTACAAATGCAGCCACGAAGCCCGCCGCGAAGAAAGTGCGCCTCACCCTCCGTTTTGAGGAACAGCAGAAATCGCCGGAGAAATTCTCTGCCCATGCCCGGGATGCACCCCGGAATATTGTCCGGGAACTTGTCCAGGGACAGAATGAGGATGATAACGTGGGTGTGGAAGCTGCTCAAACCGCCGAAAAGGCAGAGCACCGGGCAGAAACAACATTCCGCGAGATACACCGCTCTGCCCAGATGCGCCCCTATCGTGGAGCAGAAAAGGCAGAGCGGAAGCTGGAAAAAGCCAACCTGGGGTATCTGCAAAAGAAAGCCCAGGCAGCGCATCCCACCTCCAATCCCGTTTCCAAATGGCAGCAGAAGCGGCAGATCAAGCGGCAGTATGCAGCAGCAAAGGCTGGGCGTGGAGGAAAGGCTGCAAAGAATACGGTGAAAAGCGCAGAGAAAGCTGTCAAAAATACCGAAAAAGCAGCCAAGTTCGTCTCAGCGAGTAAGAAGCCCCTCCTGATTGTCCTTGCTATCGTACTGCTTCTGATGTTCTTTCTGAATGTAGTTTCCTCCTGCTCTGTCATTGTGGAGGGGGTTGGCTCGGTTCTGGCCGGCAGCACCTACCCGGCCAGCGACAGTGCGCTGCTGAATGCGGAGGCAGCCTATACCGCAAAAGAGGAGGAACTGCAGCGGTATCTGGATAATTACACCGGCACCCATGATTATGACGAATACCACTTCGACTTGGACGAAATCAGCCACGACCCCTATGTGCTGCTGTCCCTGCTCTCGGCCATGAATCCCGGCGACTGGACGGCTTCGGAGATTTCCAGAATGGTGGAGGACCTTTTTGACCGGCAGTACATCCTCACGGAATTGGTGGAGACGGAAACCCGCTACAGGACGGAAACCAGAACGGACTATGAGTACGTCTATAACCCGGATACCGATTCCTATGAATGGCGCAGCTACACCCATACCGTCCAGGTGCCCTATGAGTACCGCATCTGCACCGTCACCCTGGAAAACAGGGATTTGAGCCATCTGCCGGTGGAAGTGCTCTCCGGCAGCAAGCTCAATATGTACGCTACCTATATGGCCACCCTGGGCAACCGCCCGGAGCTGTTCCCGGATTCGCCCTATGTGGATTTGTATCTAAACAAAACGGACCAGAGCTTCGACATCCCGGCGGATGCCATTCCCTCTGACCGGGTGGCCGCCATGCTTCGGGAGGCGCAGAAGTATCTGGGCTATCCTTACGTCTGGGGCGGCAGCAACCCGGCTACCTCTTTTGACTGCTCCGGCTATGTGTGCTGGGTGGTGAATCATTCCGGCTGGGACATTGGCCGGCTCAGTGCCCAGGGCATCTGCAATGTCTGCACCCCCATCTCCGCCGCCAACGCCCAGCCCGGCGATCTGGTGTTTTTCAAGGGCACCTATGATACTCCGGGAGTTTCCCACTGCGGCATTTATGTGGGAAATAATACCATGATTCACTGCGGAGACCCGATAAAATATGCAAATTTGAATACAAATTATTGGCAGAGCCATTTCTACTGCTTTGGCCGTCTGCCATAAAAGGAGTGTGAATTTTTGAATCCTAAAATCAACAAGCTCCGGGCGGAGCTGGAGAAGAACAACGAGAAAATGGAAAAGCTCCAGGTCCGGAACGCAGAGCTTCAGCAGCAGCTTCAGGAGGCGGAAAACATGGAAATTCTCGGCATGGTCCGTGCCTGCGGCATGACTGTGGAGGAAATCGTGAAGCTGCTGAAAGCCGCCAATGGAGGTGGGCAGGAATGAAGCGACTGTCCCGGCTGCTGTGTCTGGCAGGAGCTTTGCTTCTCTCCATTCCGCTGTGCTGCAATCCCGTTGCTGCCAGAGGGGATGAACCGGACTACATTGTGGTGATTCCCGGCGAGACCATGCCGCCCACCACCACGCCTCCGACTGTCACCACGACGCCATCTCCCACAACTATCCCCACCATGCCTGAGAAAGGGACAGGCTTTACGGAAGACGGCATCCTGTCCACCCGTGACCTCCTGTTTGACAAAGCAACCAACAAGCAATACATCGTGGTGGAAACCAGGAACGGACAGACCTTTTACATGGTCATCGACTACGATAAACCCCTGGATGAAGACGAGGAACGGTACCAGACCTATTTCCTGAATCCGGTGGATGAGGCGGATTTGCTGGCGCTGATCGAGCAGGAGGAAACCCAGCCCATCGTTTGCAGCTGCGTGGACAAATGCGTCCTGGGTGCTGTGGATGAGGACTGCGAGCTGTGCAGACAGAATATCCGCCGCTGCGTGGGCAAGGCAGTGGAGACGGAGCCTCCCACCACGGCACCTGCTGTCCAGCCGGAATCCAAGAGCAATCCGGCTGCGGCGCTGGCCATCCTGCTCCTGCTGGGCGGGGGTGCCGGGGCTGGTTACTACTTCTATGTGAAGAAAAAGTCCCAGGAGAAGAAACAGGGCAGCACCGATCTTTCCGAGTATGACTACGGCATGGATGACGATGACCTCTTTGATGAAAGTGAGGAATCCGACGAAAAATGACCAGATTCACGAACAGTCCCTATGAGTACATGATGCGCCAGATTCCTGTTTCTGCCAAACCGTCCGTCCCTGCGCCGCCCTCCAAACCCCACCTGTGCAATGGCTGCAAGCGATATGGGGAAGGCTGCATCCACCCCTGCTACCGGGAAGTCAAAGAAATGGAGGATGTAAATGCGCCTGATCGTCAGTGAAAAGCCCTCCGTGGCTTATGCCATCGGGGCAGCTTTAGGAGTAGGGCAAAAACGCAAGGGTTACCTGGAGGGCAACGGCTATTTGATTTCCTGGTGTTTTGGCCATCTGGCAGCTCTGGCTGATGCGGACCGGTATGACCCCAAATACAAGAAATGGAGGAAAGAGGATTTACCCATCGTTCCGGCGACCTTCCAATTCCGCATTTCAGAGGAGAAGCGCAGTCAATTTGAGCTTCTGAAAAGCCTGATGCACCGCCAGGATGTGAGCGAGGTGATCAACGCCTGTGATGCGGGTCGGGAGGGGGAACTGATTTTTCGCACGGTATATAACCTGGCCGGATGCCGCAAGCCCA
>CAMEIK010000146.1 GCA_945918315.1 uncultured Clostridia bacterium | reverse complement strand
AATAGGAGGTGACTGCCTTGATCGATATGGGCAGGCAATGGGAAGACCGGCTTCGGATCTGGTCGGAACAGTTTGAGAAACAGTATTTCAGAAAATACCGCTCCCTGGCGGTGGAGTATTTTTCCACCCTGGAAAGGATTCCCCTGGCCCGGGCGGAGGCGGAAGCCTTTGTGCCCGCTCCCGTTGGCATGAAATGGGGAAAAAAGTGGGAATACGGCTGGTTTCGCACGGCCTTCACCGTCCCGGAGGAGCTGGAAGGGCAGCGGCTGGTGCTTACCCTGGGCACCGCTCCGGAAATGCTGGTGTTCGTAAACGGGGAAGCGGCAGGGTCCATTGACAAGCAGCACCGCTATATCACCCTGACCCGGCAGGCGAAAGCCGGAACCACCTACCGGATTCTGGCGGAATGCTATGCCGGCCACGGCCTCCGGAATGAGGGCGCGGGCCCTGTGGGCTTTGGGGAGGAATCCGTGCCGGAGCCGCCGGAAGCCCAGGTCACGGTGGGGGATTCCTGTATCGGCGTCTGGAACGAGACGGTTTTCCAGGCGGCCATGGACTACCGGACGCTGTACAGCCTCTTAAAAAAGCTGCCCGACAGGAGCCTCCGGGCCATGAAAATCCTGGAAGGTCTGAAGAGGTTTACCTACCTTGCCGACTTTGAGCTGCCGGAGCCGGAGCTGACGGAAAGCATTGGAAAGGCGGATGCTTGCCTGAAGCCCCTGCTTGCCTGCAGGAACGGCTCCACCGCCCCGGAATTTACGGTCTTTGGCCAGTCCCACCTGGACCTTGCCTGGCTGTGGCCGGAGGCGGAGACATTGCGCAAAACCGCCAGAACCTACTCCAATCAGCTGGCCCTCATGGAGGAATACCCGGACTACCGGTTTCTTCTGTGTGAGCCGCCCATTCTGGAATATCTGAAGCAGTGGTACCCTCAGGTCTTTGACCGGGTTAAGGCCGGGGTCCGGGCGGGAAAATTCTACCCCGACGGGGCCGTGTGGGTGGAGTCCGATACCAATATCCCCTCCGGCGAGAGCCTGATCCGCCAGACGGTGTGGGGCAAGCGGTGGTACCGCCGGGAGCTGGACAGGGACAGCCGGATGGCCTGGATGCCGGATACCTTCGGCTTTTCCGCCGCCCTGCCCCAGATTCTCAAAAAATGCGGCGTGCCCTACTTTGCCACCCAGAAGCTGCTGCGCCAGGACCCGGAGGCGGACCCCTTCCCCTATAACCTGTTCTGGTGGGAGGGTCTGGACGGCAGCCGGGTGATGGCCCACATTTATAAGAAAAACAACGCGGTGTTCCGGCCGGAGGATCTGATTACCCGGTGGGAGGAAGACCGGATTCAGACGGAAGCTATGGACGGCATGCTCTTTCCCTATGGCTACGGGGACGGCGGCGGAGGCCCCACCCGGGACATGGTGGAGACGGCGCTGCGCTGCCGGGATCTGGAAGGAGCGCCCCGGTGCCGTTTTGAGAGCCCGGAGGCCTTCTTTGACCGGCAGGAAAATGTGGAGAATGTGTACAGCGGGGAGCTGTACCTTGCCTGGCACCGGGGCACATTCACCGCCCAGGCGAAAACCAAGCGGGGCATCCGGAAAGCGGAGGCGGCCCTGAAGCTGGCGGAATACCACCAGGCCCGGAAGCTGCTTCTGGGAGAAGCCCCGGACCGGGAAAAGGTGGAGGGGCTTTGGAAGACATTGCTTTTCCAGCAGTTTCATGATATTGCCGCGGGAGCGGGGATCCGCCGGGTCCATGCGGAGGCGGAGGCGGCTCTGGAGGGCGTGATCCATGGTGCCGAAGACCTGGTGACGGAAGCCCTGGGCACTCCCGGGGAAACCCGGATGGTGTATAACCACCTTTGCTGGGACCGGACCTGGCGGGGCTATGTGATACCTGCCCAGGGCTGCCGCCTGGTGGGAAAGACCCCCGGCTGGACACGCTTTGCCCGGGCGTATACCGACGGGGACGGCTTTGTGCTGGAAAATTCCAACCTTACCTGCCGTATAAACAACCTGGGAGAGCTGGTCAGCCTGCGGATTGCCGGGGAGGATAAGGAGTTCCTGTCCGGCCCGGGCAACCGGCTGCTGATGTTCAAGGATGTGAACACCTGCTACGACGCCTGGGAGCTGGGGAGCATGTATGAAAATATGCCCGTTCCCCTGGAGGGCTCTGCAAGGGTGGAAATCCTTTCGGAGGAAGAGGGGGCGGCCCTTCTGGTGACCAGGACCCTTCACAACTCTCTGTGGAAACAGAAAATCTTCCTGGGCCACGATGCCAAACGGCTGGACTTCATTACGGAGCTGGACTGGAACGAGGGGCACAAGCTGCTGAAAACGGCTTTCCCCGTGGCGGTTTACGCCAGGGAAGCCGCCCATGAGATCCAGTTCGGCTACCTCCGCCGTCCTTCCCACCGGTCCCGGCAGCATGACCGGGACCAATATGAGGTGTGCAGCCACCGGTATACCGCGGTGTTCGACGGCGGCGCCGGGGCGGCGGTGCTCAATGACGGCAAGTACGGGGTCAGCGTCACGGGAAGCGAGATCCGGTTGTCCCTGATGCGGGCCCCCCTGATGCCGGATATGCAGGCGGACCAGGGAATTCACCATTTTACCTATTCCATTTATCCGTTCCTGGGCGCCTTCATGGACAGCGGCACGGTGCGCCAGGCGGCAGAGCTCAATGAGCCGCTGCAGTTTGGCAGCCCGGAGGGGGAAAACACGGACCCCATCTTCCTGCCGGCGGCGGAAAATATACTCGTGGACACGGTGAAGCCCGCGGACACGGTGCCCGGGGCGATTCTGGTGCGGGTCTACGAGGCCATGGGCCGGGAGACCGTGACCCCGGTCCGGGTGTCGGGCCGGGTGCGGGAAATTACGGAGACGGACATGCTGGAGGAAAATCCTGTTTTGCGGGAGCTTCCCCTGTCCCTCCATTTTGGTCCTTTTGAAATCAAGACACTGCTTTTGCGTCTGTAAGGGAGGGGATCGTATGTACTGGATGGGAATTGACCTGGGCGGGACCAATATCGTAGCCGGGCTGGTGGACGAGACCAGAACCATCGTGGACCGGGTCAGCGTCAAGACCCGGGTGCCCCGGCCCATGGAAGAAATGGCGGATGACATGGCGGACATGGTCCGGACGCTCCTGGCACGAAACGGGCTGAATATGGGCGACCTCCCCTTTGTGGGCGTGGGGGTTCCCTGCACCGCCAACGAGGAAACGGGACATATGGAGGATGCCAATAACCTGGGCTTTGACGATGTGGCCTTTGTTCCCCTGCTGGAAGAAAGGCTGGGCCTGCCGGTGCGGATCGGAAACGATGCCAACGCCGCCGCCTGGGGGGAGTTTGTGGCGGGGGACTACCCGGAGGGCTCCATGCTCATGGTGACCTTGGGCACCGGCATCGGCGGCGGCATCATCCTGAACCGGAAGCTCTGGTCGGGGTACAATTTTGCCGCGGGAGAGTTCGGCCACATGACGCTGTGTATGGACGGGGTGCCCTGCACCTGCGGCCGCAGAGGCTGCTTCGAGGCCTACGGCTCCGCCACCGCCCTCATCTGTCAGGCAAGGCAGCGGATGGCGGAAGACAAAACCACAATCCTGTGGCAGCTTTGCGGAGGGGACCCCATGCAGGTGGAGGCCAAAACCGTCTTTGACGGAGCCCAGACCGGAGACACCGCCTGCGTGGAACTGCTGGACCGGTATACCGACTACCTGGCCGAGGGCATTTCCAGCCTGATTAACCTTTTCCAGCCTGCCCTGGTGTGTGTGGGCGGCGGCGTCAGCCGGGCGGGGGATGCCCTCCTCAGGCCCCTGCGGGAAAAGACGGCGGAAAAAATCTACTCCCGGAACGCAAAGCGCAACGCAAGGATCGTCCTGGCCCGGCTGGGCAACGACGCGGGAATTCTGGGCGCGGCATTGCTGGGAGAAGACAGTTGACACCCGGGGCTTTTGCGGTATAATGCGATAAGAT
>CAMEIK010000145.1 GCA_945918315.1 uncultured Clostridia bacterium | reverse complement strand
AAAAAGCCATTCCCTCTTATACTTTTGTGCTGCTGAGCACAGTACGGTTCCGGATGCAGACCAGGTGCTCCTGTCTGCATTTTGGACAATAGAGCAGAAAATTTTCAAGGATCGTGTCCCCGCGGAGCCGCACTCTGGTTTTTCCACCGCAGGCGGGACAAAGAAGCCAGCTTGTTTCGTTATTGCACACCCCAATCATCTCCTCATTCCAGAAATTACAAAGCTAAAGGAGCCTGCAGGCATCCCGAGCCTTTTTGACAGGAATCCCCTGGTAAACCAGATAGATCATTCCCATTTCCTGAACCCGGGCAACCGCCTCCTCCAGCGTGACAGTGATGGTACCATCTACAATCAATGATACCAGCCCCTGGGTATAGGTAATAGAGATCTGCATAAACTCCGCGGCGGCATCCTCGCTGATTCCCAAAAATCCAGACAGAGCGCAGCGCAGCTGCTTATTTATTTCTCTGTCGAACACTGACCCAATCCCGCCGTGGGAGACAAATTTCCGGCTGTTATTCCTGACAAAATGAATGAGATTCGGTTCCTCCAGCGCCGCTTGAAGATATCGGACGCCAACGGAGCCAAAAATTTTTACTGGATTCTCCTCCTGGATATCCGGTCGTAAATTGATATAATCCAGAACATATTGGGCAAACTCCTCCCGGAAACTGTCCATATTTCCAAATGTCCAGGAAATAGGCTGGGTAGAACAGCCCAACTCCCTGGCGAGCCGACCAATGGTCACAGCGCTGTATCCATCCTGTATGAGAATTTGAAGCGCAGTCTGTAAAATTCGTTCCCTGGGAACCTGTATTTTCGGCAAAATGATCTCTCCCATCCGGTAATATGATTAATATAATTCTATTTATGTAATAATATTTATATTCTATCCCCTTTTTTAGTTTTTGTCAATAGCATTTCAGAAAAGCAGAAAAACTGCCTCAAAACAGCTTCTCCGGTAACCTCTTTTCAGTCAAACCGGGAAATGTTTTGAGGCAGCTTCAAGTAAAATCAGGGCAACACCGCACAAATGCGTCTGCGGCCGGATGGCGGGTCTTTTCCCCCATCCGCGCAGTTTGGAAAACAGGAAATACACCAAGTATTCCCCTGTTTTCCAAACTTTCGGCTGAGGAAAAATCCCTTGCCACCGGCTCCTGCCGAATTGTGCGGTGTTGCCTTAGATTTCCAGAAATTCAACAGATGAAATTGTTCGTTGTAAAAGTTCACATTATCCGGGAAAACCAGGAAAAACTCCACCCATATGGGGCAGAAACAGGAATACTCTCAAGCAAACCGCTATTAAGCTCTATTTTTGCGGCGGATTTCTTTGAATTGTCCGGCGGGTAACCGTTGTGCGAATAAACCTGTCCGTCTTCCCTGATAGGGACAGCCCGGCGTCAGTAGCGTATTTCCCGGCGCCGGTGGTATGTATGGACCTAAGCTGGGAGCGGAGGATGGACATTACGATAAAGGAAATGAACAAAGGGATAAGTCCGCATACCAGAACGGCTGTAAAACCATCCATGGAACCACTGAAAATGGAGGGACAGATCAGAAACATCAGAGCGGCAAGAATTGCGGTAATTCCCGCAAACATCCCCCAGTATTTCTTTTTATCCACCGGCAGATCGCCAACAAGCCGTCCGCTCTGACCGTTCATAGCAAAGAGGAAACTCTGATCGTTCCATTTTGTTGCCAGCATCCAAACAGGAAGCATCGCATAGTGAACATCGCCTTTTTCTACACGAAGCTGCTGACTGCTCACTGTCTTTTGGTCATATCCCACAACTGTCTCAGAAAGGGCATTTGACAGAGCCCGGCAGCATCGTTCCTCCATCCGTTCTCCGCATTTCTCGGCCTCCACATCATATTTATCCGCCAGGAAACCGGGCATATAGGCGGTGGAAAACGGTTTCAGTTCCCTATAATCAAAGGGTTCAATGGCATCCATATGTCCGTCGGGCATGCGGCTGGAGGCATCCACGGGAATCTTTTCAAACTCCATGCTTCCGCTGCGGAAAACAGCAAAATGATCCGTGGTTGTGATTTCTTCATCCCCCTGAATCGTCACACGGGATGATGTAGTCTGGAAGAACATTTCCCCCTCAGCAACAGCGTCAAACATCCAGAACGGCACATAAACGCCCTGAATCTCTTCCACGTGATTCTCTTCGGCAAAGGACTTGGGAAGCAAAATTTTTCCTTTGTAATGCCTTTTTAACGCTTCCATCGCTGCAGCCTTATCCGTTTTGAAGGGAATGACATATTCCGGCTTCAAAGCGCCCGAGAATTGCCCGGGAATCACGGTCTGATTTCCACAGTAGGGGCAGCAGGTTGCCGCGGTGTTTTCATCACAAATGAGCTCCGCACCGCAGGAAGGGCAGGAATAGGTTTTCATTCCTTTGGCATCGCTGCCCCAATCCTCTGTCAGGGTATCTTTTTTCCACCCATTGCCGCGTTCCGCGGCAGCGGCAGCATCGGCCTCCTTTTCCCGGTACATATCCTCAATCTGCTTGATCGTATAACTGCTGCCGCAGTAGTCGCATTCCAGATTACCGGATTCACCGGAAAAACGCAGCGGTCCTGTACAGGCAGGGCACTGATAATTGGTTACCTCCGTTGGCACAATCTTCACGCATCCTTTCGAAAAAGCATCCGAACAAATAGCCGCACGCTGAAGGGCGTGGTTTTACTTCAGGTCACCGTCATCAAAAGGATCCCCGCACTCCGGGCAGAATTTGGGCGGATGGGCGGGGTCGGCAGGTTCCCAACCGCACTTATCACACTTATACTGGGGAACACCGGCGGGCTTTCTGGCTCCGCACTCCGGGCAGAACTTTCCTTTATTTACCGCACCGCAGGCGCAGACCCAGCCGTCCGCCTGCGCGGGCTTTTTGGTGCCGCACTCCGGACAGAATTTGCCGGTTACGGATGTACCGCAGGTCGGGCAAACCCAACCGTCCGCCTTCTTAGGCTCCGGCTTTTTCGCGCCGCACTCCGGGCAGAATTTCCCCGTCGCCGTTGCGCCGCAGGCACACCTCCAGGAATTCGCCCCAGAGGCTGCAGGTGCTCCGGGGGCGGCCTGCTGCTGGCCCATCTGGAAAAGAGTCTGGGCGCTTGCGCCGCCAGCCTGACCGGCCATATTCATGCCCATAAACGCCATGGCAGCACCGGCACCTTCATTGGCAGCCGCGGACTGCATGGCGGCAGCCTGGGCACCAACCAGGTGCGCCGCAGCCATATTGGGATTCCGGAACGCGGCATTGCGCTGCAGTTCCTTGATCATGGCTTCGTCTTCCTCGGAGGCTTTCACGGAGGAAACACCGAAAGAAACGATCTCAACACCACGCAGCTGGCTCCACTTCCTGGACAGCACCTCATTCAGCGCATCCGCCAGCTCCATTGTATGCCCGGGCAGGGCAGAATACCGGATGCCCATATCAGAGATTTTCGCAAAGGCAGGCTGCAGAGCGGTGAGCAGTTCCGTCTTCAGCTGCCCATCAATCTCGGCTCTGTCGTAGGCGAAATCCACATTTCCGCAGACATTGGTATAGAACAGAACGGGGTTCGTAATCCGGTAGCTGTACTCACCAAAGCACCGAATAGAGATGTCCACATCCAGACCCACATTCCGGTCCACAACCCGGAAAGGCACGGGAGAAGGAGTACCGTATTTGTTGCCAACCAATTCCTTGGTATTGAAGTAGTACACTCTCTGATCCTTGGGGGCCTCTCCGCCGAAAGTAAAACGCTTGCCAATATTGCTGAGAACGGCCGGAATAGACTCCGAAAGATCGCCCGTGAAAATGGAGGGCTCCGTAGCGGCATCATAGGTATACTCGCCGGGCTCTGCGCAGATTTCAACAACCTTCCCCTGCTCTACGATCATCATGCACTGCCCGTCGGCAACCGCAATCACAGAGCCGGAAGAAATAATATTATCGCTGCCTTTCGTATTACTGGAGCGTCCGGATA
>CAMEIK010000144.1 GCA_945918315.1 uncultured Clostridia bacterium | reverse complement strand
ATCATTGTCAACTGTCAATTGTCAATTGTCAATTCGGCGAAGCCCGCCAAATTCCCCTTTTTCAGGCGGCTGGACAGAACCAATATCTCATATCTTATATCTTATATCTCATATCTTCCCTTCCTCCCCGCAAACGTTTTTCCAGGGTCGCGGCGGAGAGGGCGGTGAGATAAATTCTCGGCAGGCCGTACTCGGCGGTGAGCAGGAAGGATTTGGGCAGGTCGTCGCAAGGCACCACCTGGCCCGCCGCCTCCGCCTTTTGCAGAAATTCCCGGGTACGCTTGGAGGTGGAGGTGTTGTCCAGGTCAAAAATCCCGATCACCGCGGAGCCGCGTACCGCCAGATCGTCACCGATGGAAAGATACATGGTTGGCCTCCTGTTCCCCCATGGATAAAATGTGTTTTACATAAACAAAACGGTTTTTTTCTTGACGCTGTCATACACCGGCGCGCGGTCCGATGCGGAACGCGCCAAGGGCTCCCCTGTGTAAGGGGAGCTGTCAGCGAAGCTGACTGAGGGGTTGTAATGGCGGACTTCCCGGTGTGCCTATCGTCAGAACGCATCGAGTCCGAACTGCCCCCGTTTTGCCGAGGTGCCGTCAAACCCGGAAGATTCTGCCGCAATATCGTTTCCCCAAACCTTTTCGCCGATACACTTTCAAAATCGACAGATTGTACCGCACAATCCCTCAGTCACCAGTCTTTGGACTGGTGACAGCTCCCTTTACACAAGGGAGCCTTTGCCGCGTACCATTCATCGGCCTGCACGCTCCGCAACAATACCGTCAATATATTCGCAGACACCAGCAAGGTTCTCATTCACTGCATTATTTGGAATACGAATCACGGTAATCCCATACTGCTCAAGATACCGGGTTCTTTCCGCATCATACCGGGCACCGGCATCTTCGTAATGCTGGGAACCATCCAACTCAATGACCAGTTTTGTACGCGCTGAATAGAAATCAACGATATATTTCCCTAAAATCTTCTGTCGCTGAAACCGTGCAGGATGATCCCGGAGATAATCATACCACAAATGTCGTTCTTCTTTGGTCATATTTTTCCGAAGATCTTTTGCATATGATACCAATTCCGGGTTGTATTTTCTGTCCATGGAAAAACGTACCTTTCTGTTTTCCCCGGCGCACGGTCCGATGCGGAACGCGCCAAGGGCTCCCGAAGTGTAAGGGGAGCTGTCAGCGAAGCTGACTGAGGGGTTGTGATGGCGGACTTCCCGGTGTGCCCATCGTTCGAACGTACCGGATTCCTTTTTCCCCTATTATTCCGAGTTCCGTTTAAACTAGAAGATTCTGCCGCAAAGTCGTTTCCGCAAACCTTTTCGCCGATACACTTTCAAAATCGATAGATTGTACCGCACAATCCCTCAGTCGCTTCGCGACAGCTCCCTTTACACAAGGGAGCCTTTGCCGCGTCCACCCGCGTGCTTTGGAACGATACCGAGCGGGTCAGGGAAAAAACGATTACGCAACCAGGTCCGTCACGACTTGGCCGCCCGCCCTGCGGGCCACGGCTTGGCTGCCGGCACTGCCGGCCACGACTTAACCCCGGGCCTTGCCCGGGGTCCATTGTCAATTCTTCAGAAACTTCCGGCTCTCGGCTACGGCCAGTTCGTCGCAGCGGTTGTTTTTTTCGTTCTGGGCGTGGCCCTTGACCCAGTGGCAGGTGACACTGTGTTGTTTACATAACGCAAGAAGCGTCTCCCACAGGTCCGGATTCAGGGCCGGGGATTTGTCGGATTTCACCCAGCCCCGCTTCTGCCAGCTTTGGGCCCAGCCCTTTTCCAGGGCGTCCACCACATACTTGGAGTCCGAATACAGCTCCACCTTACAGGGCTCCTTCAGGGCCCGCAGGCCCTCAATGACGGCGGTAAGCTCCATCCGGTTGTTGGTGGTTTTCTCCGCCCCGCCGGAAAGCTCCTTTTGCACCCCGTTAAATTCCAGAATGGCCCCCCAGCCCCCGGGGCCGGGGTTTCCGGAGCAGGCCCCGTCGGTGTACAGGGTCACGGTTTTCACTGGGCGGATTCCTCCGGCTTTTCGGCGGTATCCTCGTTTTCCACCCGCTCCAGGGAGACAACCTGGTTGCCCTCCTCGATGCGCATGACGATGACGCCCTGGACGCTGCGCTTGTAGACATTAATGGAGGACGCGGGCACCCGGATGATGACGCCGCCGTTTTCAATGAGCATCACATCGTCGGTGTCCCCCACCACGCAGCACCCGGCCACCGGACCGGTCTTGGGGGTAATATTGTAGTTTTTCAGGCCCTTGCCGCCCCGGCTCTGGGGGATCCGCTCCCCGTCGGGGCCAAGGCGCAGATACTCGGGAAGCTCGGTGCGCTTGCCGAAGCCGTTCCGGGTGACGGTGAGCAGGGTTTTCCCCTCCTCCGCCCGCTGGGCGCCCACCACATAGTCGCCTTTCTCCAGCAGAATGCCCCGGACACCAGCGGCTTCCCGGCCGGTGCAGCGGATGTCCGTCTCGTTAAAGCAGATGGCCATTCCTTCCGCGGTGGCAAGGAGAATATTGTCATTGCCGCTCGTCCGCATCACATTGACCAGCACATCGTCCTCGTCCAATGTGATTGCCCGGATGCCGCCCTTGCGGTTGGTTTTCAGGCTGATAAAGGGCAGGCGCTTCACGGTGCCCTTTCTGGTGGCCATGACCAGGAACTCGTTGTCGTCAAATTCCCGGGTCACCACCATGGCGGTGACGGTCTCCCCGGCATCCAGGGGCAGCACGTTGACAATGGCGGTGCCCCTCGCGGTACGGCCCGCCTCGGGAATCTGGTAGCCCTTCCGGTGGTGGACCCGGCCCCGGTCCGTAAAGAACAGAATATGGTCATGGGTGGAGGCGATATTCAGGGACTTTACATAATCTTCCTCTTTCAGGTTCTGGGCGTTGATGCCCCGGCCGCCCCGGCTCTGGGTCCGGTAGGTGTCCACGGGCATCCGCTTGATGTAGCCCTGGTTGCTCAGGGTAAAGGCGCAGGTCTCCTCCTCGATGAGGTCCTCCACATCGATTTCGTCCTCCACATCCTGAATGGTGGTCTTCCGCTTGTCGCCGAACTTGTCCCGCAGGTCGCAAAGCTCCTGCCGCAGGACCCCCCGAAGCTTGCTTTCGTCGGCCAGCAGCTCCTGGTAGTAGGCGATCTTCCCCTCCAGCTCCTTGTACTCCGCTTCCAGCTTCTCCCGGTTCAGGCCCTGGAGGGAAATGAGCCGCATATCGCAGATGGCCTGGGCCTGGACCTCGTCCAGCCCGAAGCGGCTCATCAGGTTCTCCTTGGCGTTGTCGTAGGAGGACCGGATGATATGAATGACCTCGTCAATATTGTCCTGGGCGATGAGCAGGCCTTCCAGCAAATGGGCCCGCTCCTGAGCCTTCCGCAGGTCGTACCGGGTCCTGCGGGTCAGCACCTCCATCTGATAGCGCAGGTACTCATCCAGAATCTGCCGCAGGGACAGAATCCTGGGCTGCTTCTGGTTGTCCACCAGCGCCAGCATGATGACGGAGAAATTGGACTGCAGGGCGGTCTGGTGGAACAGGTTATTGAGCACCACCTGACCGTTGGCATCCTTTTTCAGCTCGATCACGATCCGCATACCGTTCCGGTCCGTCTCGTCCCGCAGGTCGGAGATGCCCTCCAGCCGCTTGTCCTTCACCTGCTCGGCGATGTTCTTAATGAGCTGCCGCTTGTTCACCTGATAGGGAAGCTCGGTGACGATGATCCGGGTCCGGCCCGCGCCGAATTCCTCAAACTCGGTCTTGGCCCGGACCACCACCCGGCCCCGGCCCGTGGCGTAGGCGGCCCGGATGCCGCTGCGGCCCATGATGATACCCCCGGTGGGGAAATCCGGTCCGGAGATATGCTCCATCAGGTCCGCCAGGGTACACTCCGGGTCATCCAGCACACAGACACAGGCATTGATGACCTCCGTCAGATTGTGGGGCGGGATGTTGGTGGCCATGCCCACGGCGATGCCGGAGGAACCGTTGA
>CAMEIK010000143.1 GCA_945918315.1 uncultured Clostridia bacterium | reverse complement strand
TGAAAGAAATCATTTAAGCTCGGCGTACATTTGCACGCTTCTGACTGCATTGCTTTCCAAATACAGGAGTTCGATTCAACATGAAAGGAAAAAACGAACGAGGCCCATGTTTTGGGCAAAACAGAGAGGGACGCTTGACAGCCTTCTGTTTGCCGCTCCATTTGCTATGATATTCTTCTTGATGACCAAAGGCTTTTTATCATAAAAAGGAAAGGAACACTCCCTATGAAAAACGAAACAAGAAAAGCAATGAAATTACCGGGAATTGCGATTGCTGCAACGGCAGCAGCATCTGCTACCGCCTACCTGACAACACGGCTTCTGACCAGAGAGGCTTTGGATCGGGAAGAACCCAGAGTGTTTCAAAAAGCTGGCAATCTGATCTCCGGCACCCAATCCGGGAATGCCTTTCAGGAGGAATTGCGAAATGCGGCTGAGAAGCTGGCGCAGAAAGAAAATGAAACGGTAAAGATTACCGGCCATGATGGGGTGACTCTGGTAGGGCACTGGATTCCCTGTGAGAATGCAAAGCGGGTCATCATTGCCATGCACGGCTGGCGCTCTGCATGGTACAAAGACTTTGGAATGGTTTCCGATTGTTGGGAGAGGAATGGATGCAGCGTCCTGTATGCAGAGCAGCGGGGTCAGGGAAACAGCGGCGGTGATTTCATTGGCTTCGGCCCAATCGAACGCTATGACTGTCTGGACTGGATCCACTGGGTTAGTGAGCGATGCGGCACGGAACTCCCCATTTACCTTTGCGGCGTATCCATGGGTGCTACCACAGTTTTGATGGCGGCGGGGCTGGATCTGCCCGAAAATGTCCACGGAATTATGGCGGACTGCGGCTTTACTTCGCCCCACGCCATTTGGAAGCATGTTGCCAATCACAATCTGCACATTCCCTTCCGGCTTCGCGGCATTCTGGCGGATACGCTGTATGAACGGAAAACCCAGTCGGATGCTGCATACGAGTCTACTGTTGATGCGCTTCGCCACTGCCGGGTTCCCGTCATGTTGGTTCACGGAGCCGACGACCATTTCGTTCCGTTGGAAATGACTTATGAGAATTACACTGCCTGCGCATCCCCCAAGAAGCTGTTTATTGTACCTGGCGCGGATCATGGTATGAGCTATTTCGTGGACAGAGAAGGCTATGAAGCTGCCGGATTGGATTTCTGGCGGCAGTATGACTGATATTGCCCTACCCTCGCTTACGGCCTTATATGCGATTTCTGTACGTCAGGCCAGAGATTTGCCCATTAGGGGACCTTTCAACCCCTAAATTCCGGCTTTCTTCAGATTCCGCCTCACGACGGACACCCTTGCCTTTGGCTAAATCTTCCCGCTACCGGGCGACTTCAGGACTTTCACCCTATAGAACGTGCGCTCACCGGGCGCACAACAAAAAAAGTTGAAATTACCCTCATTTTCTGGGATAATTCCAACTTTTCCTTGCTATAAAAAGAGAATTACCTGACTTGACATTGTATCAAGTCAGGTAACTTATCTGGCAAAGGTATGCAAAGTTGATACAATGCACCGCCGGCAAAGAAATGCACCATCCGGTTTCGGTGTCCATATGTGCAAACTGATTCACTGCCAGAAAAAGGAGAATGTACAAAAAGCCAGTAATGGTACAATGTCCAAGAAAACCAGAAAAGGAGGCAGCAAATGCTTGTTATCTCGTTTGGGATGTGTTATATTGGGATAAACAGGATTGGGAAGACAGGTATTCCCAAGGAAACTGCTCGAAAACCGATGCTCCTGTGTTAATTCGCGAAGCAGGGGATGTACACAGAAAAGAGCAATCATTACCGGTAAAACGGGACCGGCAAAAGGAAACAAATGGAATCCATCTCACCGCCGACGGCATCCCCGTCCTGCTTCATGATGCCACCCTAGAGCGCTTTGGCTGCACCCAGCGCGCCATCGTCGCTACCTTTCACAATGAAGTCACCGCGTATCTGGACCGCACATACCCCGACCTGCCCCGCAGCACGGGTGTGAAGGAAACCGCCAAGTTTTATATATGCTCCTTGCTGGACCTGAAGGTTTCCCAGGGTACCTTCTCCTTTGTGGCGCTTCAGATCCCCACCACCCCCTAAGTAAACGAAGAGAGGCAGTGTCATGAAGTCCATCAATCTGCTCATAAAACCGGCGTCCAGTCTGTGTAACCTCCGGTGCCGATACTGCTTTTACGAGGACGAGGCGAAAAACCGCGCCCAGTTTAGCATGGGACGGATGGAGGAAGAAACTGCAAATACACTGATTCGCCAGGTCTTTGCGGCAATTGACCCGAATGGAACGGTGAGCTTTAGCTTTCAGGGCGGGGAGCCGACCATGGCGGGACTGCCTTTTTTTCGAAGCTTTGTGTCTGCGGTCGCGGCGTGCCGTCCGGCGGGGGTACGGGTTTTCTACGCCATACAGACCAACGGGATGCTCCTGGATGAGCAGTGGGCCCGGTTTTTCAGGGATAACCGATTCCTGGTGGGGCTTTCCATAGACGGCATCCGGGCTGTCCACGATTCGCTCCGTATCGATGCAGACGGTCAGGGCACCTGGAAAGGGGTTCTGGCCGCCAGAGCATTGCTGGAGCGATCCTCCGTTCCCTGCAATGCCCTGTGTGTTGTGACTGCAAGCTGCGCAGAGCAGCCCGAAGCGGTCTACCGGAGTCTGAAAAATCTGGGGTTTCGCTACCAGCAGTTCATTGCCTGTCTGGACCCCATGGGAAAGCCCCGGGGAGGGGAAACGTGGTCCCTCACCCCGGAGCGCTACGGTGCGTTTCTGTGCCGGCTGTTTGACCTTTGGTATCGGGACTGGAAAACCGGGAACTATCACAGCATCCGCCTGTTTGACGACTATATTCACATTCTTTTGGGGGAGCCTGCCAGCACCTGCACCACCTGCGGCAGCTGCGGCGCATATCTGTTGGTGGAGGGGGACGGGACGGTCTACCCCTGCGACTTCTACGCCCTGGATCGGTGGGAAATCGGCAGTCTGAGACAGGAAACCATCCCGCAGCTGCTGGAAAGCGGGAAAATGCGGCAGTTTCTGGATCAGGGCAGTGTCCGGCCGGAATCGTGCAAAGTCTGCCCCTATTGGCGCATTTGCCGCGGCGGCTGCAAAAACGATTGGGTCACCGATGAAGCCGGAACCCGCAATTACTATTGTAAGTCCTTCCGGGCATTGCTTGACCATGCCATGCCCAGGATGCTGGAAATCGCCCGGGCGGAAAGAATGGCAAGGAAGCGGTAAAAGGAAAGAGACTGTTCCACAGAAAGTGGGACAGCCTCTTTTTTGCTTACCGGCACAATGCCTGGAGCAGCGCTTCGTGAACCTCTTCCAGCAGTCCGGGGTCATCGTTGTATTCGTCGAAGCGGGTGAACACCTTTGCAATCAGCGCATCGTGGGCTTCCTTGTTCTTTTGCCGCAGCGCTTTCAGGAGGCAGGCCTCCTCGGCGCCGATGCGCTCGGCCTCGAATCGGAGGCTGATCCAGGGCTTTCCCTCCCCGGGGTAGACGATGAAGGCATCTCCGCAGGGGAAGTCCGTACCGATGCCGGTGTTGTTGCGGCAGGCGGTCTTTTCATAGGGATTGGGAACGCCGGTGAACTGATTCCAGCCCCAGTGGAGATATCCGTTGATTCCATACTTGGCGCAGCCCCAGAAAATCAGCCGTCCGTGGTTGACCGGACTGTCCAGGAAGCGGTTGAGCCAATGCCCCTGAGGGCCGCAGCACACATAGGTCCAGACCTCGTCCCCCAGCGCCATGGCCGTGTCGAAGGCATCCTTGTTTCGCTCAAATCCATCCGTGATGGGACACAGGATGTCCACGCCGCCCCGCATCCGGGTGGATTTCACCGCTTCTAGAATCCGCACCCCCGGCAGGTACCGGCGGACAATGTTGGACGCGATGAAGAACTGCACCCGCCGGGCCTGCAAATCTTCTTCACTGCGAACGTGTACGTCCGGTTCGTCCATCACATGGAACAGAACATTTTTCTCCCAGCCGTTGCGCCGGAGGAAGTCGGAGAAGTCCCGCATTTCCGCGCACAGCAGCTCGTAGCCCTGGTCGGAGTCCACACTGACGGTGGGGTCGGCGCTGC
>CAMEIK010000142.1 GCA_945918315.1 uncultured Clostridia bacterium | reverse complement strand
AAAAAACTTAGGCGGCCGCTCGCGCAGCCGCCTGAATTTATTCCTTTGCCCGGATGTCCAGGTGATAGTCAATGGTCCCGGCCTCGGTGTTCTCAATGTTGATCTCGTACACCAGATCAATGGTTCCTCCATCCGGAACAATATCAAAATACACCCGGGTGGCTTTGACCGTAATCATCAGCGCGCCGAACTCGGTCTGATACAAAGAGTCGTGGGAGACCCCCTCCTCAAATACCATCTTCGAGTGCAGCCTTCCCGTGCGGGTCAGGGTCACCTTTCCCGGCTCCACCCGAAAGGTGGTGGTCACGCCAGCAAGCCCTGTAAGCTCACTTTCCTGATAGCAGACATCCCAGCCCCCATCCCGGTAGGCAAGCTCCCCCTCCGAAACCAGCTCAATCCTGTCCGGCTCCTGGCCCCGGTAGCTCTGCCGCCCCTGAATGGACAAAATCACAGGACGGCTCATTGACATGCCTCCATCGCCAGCTTCAGCAGCTCATCAATGAGCTGGGAATAGGGAATGCCGCTGGCGGCAAACAGCTTGGGGTACATGGAAATAGAGGTGAACCCGGGAATGGTGTTGATCTCATTAAAGACCACCTTCTGATCCTTGTCCGTAACAAAGAAGTCCACCCGGCTCAGGCCCTGGCAGCCGATGGCGCTGTATACCTTCACCGCGGCCTCCCGGACGGCCTCCTCCACCTCCTCGGGGATTCTGGCGGGAATATAGGCCCGGGAGGTGTCCGTAATATATTTTGCTTCGTAATCGTAGAATTCCGCGCCGGAGTCGATCTCCCCGCAGACCGAGGCCACCGGGCTGTCGTTGCCCATGACAGCGACCTCAATCTCCTTGCCCTGAATGAACTCCTCCACCAGGATTTTTTCATCGTAGGCAGCGGCATCCAGCAGCGCGTCCCGCAGGGCGGTTCTGCAGCCCGCCTTGGAAACCCCCACAGAGGAACCGGTCCCCGCGGGCTTTACGAATACGGGATAGGGAAATTTCTCCTCCACCGCGTCCAGGACCTTGTCCAGCCGGTTATCCAGCTCCGCTCTGCGGATAAGCTGCCACCGGGCCTGGCAGACACCTGCCTCCCGGGCCACCAGCTTGGTCAGTGTCTTATCCATGGCCACCGCGGAAGCGGAAACATGGGGACCCACATAGGGGATCCCCGCCATCTGCAGCAGGCCCTGCATGGCCCCGTCCTCGCCGTTTTCCCCGTGCAGCACCGGAAACACCACATCGATGCGCTCCCGCACCACGCAGTCCCCCTCAAAGCTCAGCAGGCCCTGGCCCCGAACCGGGGAAATGGCCGCCCGCCGGTTATCGGGATAGTCCCGCCACGCCCCCGTAGGCAGCAGGGAATAATCCTTGCCGGTGTAGAGGATCCAGTCCCCCTCCCGGGTGATGCCCACAGGAAACACATTATACTTCTCATGGTCGATATTGTTGAGCACCGACTCCGCGGAACGCAGAGACACCTCGTGCTCCGGACTGATACCGCCAAACAGAATGCAAACGCTGATTTTTTTCACAACTTACCTCTCTTCCCGCTCCTTCAGCAGGGCCTCTCCCGCCCGGAAGATGTCCCCGGCGCCCATGGTCAGAATAATATCCCCCGGCTGGGCGATTTGTTTCAGATAGGCCGTCACATCCGGCAGGGTTTCACAGTGAACCGCCCCCGGAATCTGACGGGCCAGGTCCCCGGAGGAGATCCCCACGGTGTTCCGCTCCCGGGCGGCATAGATCTCCGCCAGCACCAACACATCCGCCCGGCTCAGCTCCCGGATAAAATCCGGAAACAGCGCCTGGGTCCGGGTGTAGGTATGGGGCTGGAACGCCAGCACCAGCCGGCGGAAGCCCATGGTACGTACCGTCTCAATGGTGGCACGGACTTCATCGGGGTGGTGGGCGTAGTCGTCATACACCTCGGCGCCCCGGAAGGTGCCCTTGTGCTCCAGACGCCGCTTGGCGCCATGGAAGGAATGGATGCCCCGGGCCACCGCGTCCCCGGGAATCCCCAGGAGCCAGGCGGCAGCGGCGGCAGCCAGGGAGTTGAGGGCATTGTGCCTGCCCATGACCCCCAGGTCCAGATGGCAGTAAAATTCTCCGTCGCAGATCACATCAAAATGGCACCAGTCCGGGCACATATTCTCCGCCCGAACCCGATTTCCCTTCCCCAGGCCGAAGGTAACGCAGTCAATTCCACGCATAGCCTCTACGGTATGGGGGTCGTCGCCGTTTGCCACAACGGCGGAGGTCGCCATCTGCGCAAACTTGTGGAAAGATTTCTGAATATCCTTCAGGTCCTTGAAATAGTCCAGATGGTCCGCTTCCACATTCAGAACCACCGCCAGAGTCGGATAGAAATTCAGGAAAGAATCGCAGTATTCGCAGCTTTCCAGAACAATGGTATCGCCCTGGCCCACCCGGTGCCCGGCGTGGAGCAGGGGCAGGTAGCCCCCGATCATCACCGTGGGGTCCGCCCCGGCTTCCATGAGAATGTGGGTCATCATGGAGGTGGTTGTGGTTTTCCCGTGGGTGCCGGCAATACAGACCGCGTTTTTATAGGACCGCATGATCTCGCCCCAGGCCTGGGCCCGCTCAAAAACAGGAATCCCGGCGGCTCTGGCGGCGGCGATCTCCGGATTGTCATTGTGGGCGGCGGCAGTGCGGATTACGCACTGGGCGCCTTCGATATTGGCGGCGCTGTGACCGATGGCAACCGGAATGCCCTTGGCCTCCAGCTCCTGTGTGGAAAGGGAACCGCTCATATCGGAGCCGGTGACCACCATGCCCATCCCCTTCAGTACCAGCCCCAGCGGACGCATGGACACGCCGCCGATGCCGACCAGATGAACCCGGCGGCCAGGCTGCAGATAGGCGCCGATCTCCTTATTCTTCGTCATACTCCATATTCCCCCGACAAGTTAGAAGTGTACCGGAAACCTGTCTATTATACATCATTCATAAAAAATTTACAACCGGAAAATGGGAATTCCCCGGGCTTTTTCGACAAAATCTCCACCTTCCCCAATTCTCCACCCTTAGTCTATGGCCTTTTCTTCCATTCTGTGCTAAGAAAACCGCGCCACCGGTGTTCCTGCCGGGGGCGCGGTGCACTGTATTCTCTTTCTTGGGCCGGGTTTCAGCGGAAGGGATTCTCCGTGGGATAGGGCAGGTTCCCAGGTTGGTTGTAGGCAATGTCCTGAACGCCCAGATACTTGAATACCTCAAACAAGGCCTTTCCGCAGTGGGCAAAGGCCACGGCGCCATGGTGGGGATAGCGTTTCTGAAGCAGCACATGACGGTAGAAGCGGCCCATCTCCGGAATGGCGAAGACACCGATGCCGCCAAAGCTGCGGGTGGCCACATCCAGCACCTCGCCCTCGGCGATATAGGCCCGGACCACGCCCTCACTGTCGCACTGCAGGCGGAAGAAGGTAATGTCGGAGGCGGCGATGTCGCCCTCCAGGGTGCCCCGGGTGAAATCCGGGTCACTTCCGGCAGGCTCCAGCAGCCGGTGCTGAATGAGCTGGTACTTGACCGCCCGGTCGGCGCACATTTTGCAGGAGGGAGTGTTGCCGCAGTGGAAGCCCATGAAGGTGTCCGTAAGCTTGTAGTCGTACTTACCGGCGATTCCCTCATCGTAGATGTACCTGGGCACGGAGTTATTGATATCCAGCAGAGTCACCGCGTCACCCGTGACGCAGGCGCCGATGTACTCGCTCAGCGCGCCGTAAATATCCACCTCACAGCTCACGGGAATGCCCCGGGCCGCCAGACGGGAGTTGACGAAGCAGGGCTCAAAGCCGAACTGGCTGGGGAAGGCGGGCCAGCACTTGTCGGCAAAGGCAACGTACTTCCGGTCGCCCCTGTGGTTTTCTGCCCAGTCCAGGAGGGTCAGCTCAAACTGGGCCATCCGCTCCAGCAGGTCCGGGTAGTATCTGCCCTCTCCCATTTCAGCGGCCATATCGGCGCAGACTTCGGCAATCCGGGGATCGCCGGCGTGGTCCTTGTAGGAAACCAGCAGGTCCAGCTCACTGTTTTCCTCAATCTCCACACCCAGCTCGTACAGGCCCTTGATGGGGGCGTTGCAGGCGAAGAAGTCCTGGGGCCGGGGGCCGAAGGTGATGA
>CAMEIK010000141.1 GCA_945918315.1 uncultured Clostridia bacterium | reverse complement strand
ATTACCGAATCAGGAGGAACAGAATTGACAGTATTTGATTATGGGAAAATTCCCAACTTTGAAGGCTTTCCGGGGATCCCTGCCAGAGTGACCGCGGTGCACAAGGAGCGCTATGCAATCGTCAGCGAACATGGGGAGGGCTATGCCCGGCTGAAAACAAGAGAATATTATCTGGATGGCCAGGTTTTTCCCACCACCGGGGATTATGTGATGATCAACTATGTGGATAACGGCGACAGCCAGATTCTGGCTACCTTGCCCCGGCGGACCTGCTTTACCCGCCGGGATCCGGACCCGAGCAGGGGAGAGCAGGCGGTGGCCGCGAATTTTGATTATGTGTTTATCATGCAGTCGCTGAATCTGGACTTCAATCCCAAGCGGCTGGAGCGGTATCTGACCCTTGCCTGGCAGTCCGGGGCAATTCCCGTGGTGGTGCTGACCAAGGCGGATCTGACCCGGGACTATGGAGAGTATCTTGCCCACATCGAGCGGGTGGCCGCCGGGGTGGATGTGCGCATTGTCAGCGCCCGGACGGGGTTCGGCATGGACACGCTGAAAGGGTATCTGACCCCCGGGAATACCATCGTGTTTCTTGGCTCATCCGGTGTGGGAAAATCCAGCCTGGTGAACGCTCTGGCGGGAGAGGAAGTTATGACCGCGGGAGAGATCCGGGAAGATGACAGTAAGGGCCGCCACACCACCACCCACCGGCAGCTGCTCCGGCTTTCCGGCGGCGTCATGATCATCGACACCCCGGGTATGCGGGAGTTGGGCATGTGGGGCGTAACGGAGGGGCTGGAGGATGCCTTCTCCGATGTGGAGCAGTACCTGGGCAAATGCCGGTTCCGGGACTGCCGTCACGAGTCGGAGCCGGGCTGCGCCATCCGGCTGGCCATTGCGGCCGGGGAATTGGACGCTGCCCGCTGGGAAAGCTACCGGAATCTGCAGTCGGAAGCAAAATACGCCGATGACAAACAGGCGCTTCTTCGCCAGAAGCAGCAGTGGCACAAGGGGATCCAGAAAATCAAGAAGATGAATAAGAAAGAGATCTGGTAAAGGAGATTCCCGGGCAGCGGGCAGGGAAAGCCTCTCTTACGGCCGACGCTGTTCGATAAATTGGAATTTGCCCGCTGGGGCAACGGAAAAATCCCCCTGACGCGGCGCGTCGGGGGGATTTTGGAAGCTCTATCGCTTACAGATACTTGGCGGTGCTGACCTTGACGCCGGGGCCCATGGTGGAGGCCACGGTGCAGGAGCGGATATACTGACCCTTGGCAGCGGCGGGCTTCGCCTTGACGACGGCCTTCACCAGGGTGTCCATGTTCTCCGCCAGCTTCTCGGTGCCGAAGGACACCTTGCCGATGGGGCAGTGGATGATGTTGGTCTTGTCCAGACGGTACTCGACCTTACCGGCCTTGATCTCCTTGACGGCAGCGCCGATGTTGGGGGTCACGGTGCCGGCCTTGGGGGAGGGCATCAGACCCTTGGGGCCCAGGACCTTACCGAGACGGCCGACGATGCCCATCATGTCGGGGGAAGCGACGACCACGTCGAAGTCAAACCAGTTCTCCTTGGTGATCTTCTCCACCAGGTCCATGCCGCCGACATAGTCAGCGCCGGCAGCCTTGGCCTCGTCAACCTTGGCGTCCTTGGTGAAGACCAGCACCCGGCGGGTCTTGCCGGTGCCGTTGGGCAGGACGACGGCGCCGCGGACCTGCTGGTCGGCGTGCCGGGAGTCAACGCCCAGCTTGATGTGCAGCTCCACGGTCTCGTCGAACTTCGCGGAAGCACCCTTAACAACCAGGCTCAGAGCCTCGGCGGGATCATACTGAACAGAGCGGTCAATGAGCTTGGCGCTCTCTTTATACTTTTTACCTCTAAACACTTATTTATCCTCCTTATCGTGGTGATGCGGAATAATCCTCCCACATTTCCGGGGAGTGCGCCCCGGACTGACAAATGATCAATCGACGACGACTACGCCCATGGAGCGGCAGGTGCCAGCAACCTGGCTCTCGGCAGCTTCCAGGGTGGAGACGTTCAGGTCGGGCATCTTGGTCTTGGCGATCTCGGTGATCTGCGCCTTGGTGATGGTGCCCACCTTGGTCTTGTTGGGGACGCCCGAGCCCTTGTCCAGACCGATGGCCTTCATGATCAGCATGGGGGTCGGAGGAGTCTTGGTGATGAAGGTGAAGCTGCGGTCAGCGTAGACCGTGATGACGACAGGAATCTTGTAGCCCTCCATGTCCTTGGTACGGGCGTTGAATTCCTTAATAAAAGCCGCGATGTTCACGCCGTGCTGGCCCAGGGCGGGACCAACAGGGGGAGAAGCGGTTGCCTTAGCGGCGTTGATCTGAAGCTTAATAATGCCGGTGACTTTCTGTGCCATTATAAGCACCTCCTGAATAAAATGTGGTAGCATGCGCATTGCGCATTTTTTTCGGGGCGAAGCCCCTCCCACGTCACGCCGGTGATCCGGCCGGTGCGTTTACGGGGAAACAACCTCAACCTCGTCGAGCTGGAACTCCACGGAGGTTTCCCGGCCAAACATGGAAACAAGCAGGCTGACCGAGTTGTTGTCAATGTCGATGGATTCCACGGTGCCGGTAAAGGAGCTCAGAGGACCATCCAGGATGCGGACGGTGTCGCCCACCTGGTAGTTCACAACGATTTCCTTCTTCTCCACACCCATGGCGTAGACCTCTTCCTCCGTCAGGGGAGTGGGGTCATTGCTGGAAGTACCCACGAAGCCGGTGACTCCGCGGATGTTCCGGATCACATGCCAGGTGTCGTCACTGTATACCATCTTGACGAGAACGTAGCCGGGGTAAACCTTCCGGTCGAAGGTTTTGCTCACGCCGGACTCGGTGATCTCGGTGACCGTTTCCAGAGGAATGGAGACAGCCAGAATCTGGTTCTGAAGCTGCCGGGATTCCACGGTCTTTTCGATGGTGGCTTTTACAGTGTTCTCATAACCGGAATAGGTATGAACCACATACCATTTTGCAGTTTCTGCCATGACGATCGTACCTTAGTGGAAGACGCGAATCAAAGCGTCGATTCCAATCTGGGCAATGAAGTCAAACAGCCAGATAAAGACGCCCACAGCGATGACGCAGGCAACGACGATGGCTGTGTTTTTCAGAACCTGCTGGGGGGTGGGCCAAACGACCTTCTTCAGCTCACTGCGAAGCTCCCGGAAGTACTTGCAGACCTTGGCCCAGGTTCTCTTGAACCAGTTTTCCTTTTTTGCCTCTGCCATGAAAAGTCCTCCTTACTTCGTCTCGTTGTGGACAGTGTGCTTCCTGCAGAATCTGCAGTACTTCTTCATTTCGAGACGGTCAGGGTCGTTCTTCTTGTTCTTCATGGTGTTGTAGTTTCTCTGCTTGCACTCAGAGCATCTCAAAGTGACTTTAACGCGCATAACGGCACCTCCTTAATTTTGCCTCCCTGTATCGCTCCGGCTAGTAAAATTTAGACAGCGGTCAACTACAAAGACCGCCCCGGGGCCGAAAAAGGCGCAGAAAAAAAGCCCTTTTTCACAGGTAGAAACATTCTATCACAGACAAATACGAAAGTCAATCACTTTTTGCTTGTTTTTTCGGGGGTTTTCCGGTACAATAGCCCTGTTCAATCTTCAAAATCAGAAAAGAGGAATCGTATGCGCGTTATGGGCATTGATTACGGCGACGCAAGAACCGGTGTTGCCATTTCGGACCTTACCTGCACCATTGCCGGCTCCGCGGTAGTGGTTCCCAGCCGGAACCGGGAGAAAGCCATTGCCGACATTGCCCGGCTGGTACAGGAAAAGGATGTGGGGGAGATCGCCGTGGGTCTGCCCCGGAACATGGACGGCAGCGAGGGGGCAAGAGCCCAGCTTTGCCGGGAGTTTGCCGATGCGGTGGCCGCCGCCACGGGGCGGAAGGTGGTCATGTGGGACGAGCGCCGCACCACGGTGGAGGCCCACAATATTCTCTCCGCCCACAATTACCACGGCCAGAAGCGCAAGCAGACCGTGGATGCCGTGGCGGCAACTTTGATTCTGGAGGGGTATCTGGCTTTCCGCAAACGGGAATAACGCAGCAAACCGCCGCCGGCCCCCGGCGGCGGTTTTCAATCGCAAGAATGCTTCCCGGC
>CAMEIK010000140.1 GCA_945918315.1 uncultured Clostridia bacterium | reverse complement strand
GCTCATTTTTAAGATCGGAGATGGTAATGTGGTTAAGTTTATAACCAGAAAACTGCTGATTATGTGTCTTACCGTGGTTCTGATCTCCCTGGCGGTATTCTACATTATTACCCTGCCGCCCGGAGACTTCCTCACCCGTTACATCGGACGGCTGACTGCCGCGGGCGAATCCGTGGACCCCGTGATGATTGCCCAGCTGCGGGAACAGTACGCCCTGGACCAGCCCTTTGTTGTCCAGTACTGGCGCTGGTTCAGCAATATCGTGCTCCATGGGGACTTCGGCTATTCCTTCACCATGGCAATGCCGGTGACCACCATCATCAAAGCGTATATCGTCCCCACCATGGCCCTGTCCCTGGTGACCATGCTCTTTACGTATTTGATTTCCATTCCCATCGGCATTTACAGCGCGGTGCATCAGTATTCCGTAGGCGATTATGCCTTTACCGCCATCGGCTTTCTGGGACAGGCAATCCCCAATTTCCTGCTGGCGATCCTTTTGATGTTTGTTTCCTTTAAGCTGACGGGAGACACCATGCTGGGCCTTTACTCCCCCGGAATGCAGAAGGCGCCCTGGTCTGTTGCCAAGGTCCTGGACCTTCTGAAGCACTGTATCATTCCCATCGTGGTGATCGGAACGGGCAACACCTGCGGCCTTATCCGTACCATGCGCAGCCAGATGCTGGACGAGCTGGGCAAAAACTATGTGATGACCGGCCGGGCCAAGGGCATGAAGGCGAAGATGATTCGCTATAAGTACTGTGTCCGGGCGGCGGTGAACCCCATCGTGTCCTCCATCGGCTGGTCCCTGGTGGGTATTTTCACCGGCTCTACCATCACCGCCATTGTCCTGAACCTGCCCAGCATGGGACGAATCATGTATGACGCCCTCATCGACCAGGATATGTATCTGGCGGGCAGCTGGCTGTTTTTGATGGCCATTGTCACTGTAATCGGCACGTTTATTTCCGACATTCTGTTGGCCTGGCTGGATCCCAGAGCCCGCAAGGAATATCTGAAGGGGTGAGTGAGCTATGTTTCATCTGAAAAAAGAAAAAAACGCCTCCGGCAGCCCCGAAACGAAAAAACAGGATAAGTACTATTATGCCTCCCAGTGGAGCCTTATGTACCATAAGTTCCGCAAGCACAAGCTGGCTATGGTCAGTACCATTATCCTTGTAATTTTCTACCTGACCGCCATCTTCGGCAACTTCGTAGCTCCCCAGGGTACGGAGCAGTATGACGGCAAATATGTCAACTGCCCGCCCCACGGCATTCATCTGTTCCATGAGGGCAAGTTTGTCGGCCCCTTTGTCTACGGCCTGGCCCGGGAGCGGGACCCCGAAACCTATATGATGCAGTTTGTGGACAATAAGGAAGAAATCTACAAGATCCGTTTCTTCACCCAGGGAGACGAGGGCGGCGAATATAAGTTCCTGGGCCTGTTTGAAACCAACCTGCACCTGTTCGAGGCGGAGGAGGGCGGTAAGGTGTTCCTCTTCGGCACGGACAGCATGGGTCGGGACCTGTTCTCCCGGGTGGTGCTGGGGGCCCAGATTTCCCTGTTCATTCCCGTGGTGGGTATGCTGCTGACGGTGATTCTGGGTCTCATCATGGGTTCTTTGGCAGGCTATATCGGCGGCTGGGTGGACACGGTGATTCAGCGTATGGTGGAAGTGGTCCGCTCCTTCCCCCAGGTTCCTCTGTGGATGGCCCTGTCCGCCGCGATTCCCAAGACCCTGAAGCCCGCCCAGGTGTTCATGCTCATGACCCTGATTCTGTCCCTGATCTCCTGGCCGGACCTGTCCCGTGTGGTGCGGTCCAAGTTTATCTCGGTTAAGAAGGAAGACTATATCATGGCCGCGGGCATCTCCGGCGCCCCCGCCGACAAGGTCGTCACCCGACACATGATCCCCAGCTTCCTGAGCTATATCATTGTGAACATGACCATGTCGATTCCCAACCTGATCATTGGTGAAACCACCCTGAGCTTCCTGGGCCTGGGCCTGCGGTCCCCCGCTACCAGCTGGGGCGTCCTGCTGCAGGAGACCAACAAGCTGGAAACCATATCCTTCTATGGCTGGAAGCTGATTCCCATGGTCTTTGTGTTCATCACCATTCTGGCCTTCAACTTTATGGGTGACGGACTGCGTGACGCAGCCGATCCCTACAAATAAGGAGGGAACGGTATGAGAAGAGCGAAAAAAATCACCCGGCAGGAATATACCATCGGAGAGGAAAACATCCTGGAGGTCAAGGACCTGCGGGTGAATATCAAGGTGGATGATTATGTCCTCAACGCGGTGCGGGGCGTAAGCTTCACCATGAAGAAGGGGGAGACCCTGGGTCTTGTGGGGGAATCCGGCTGCGGCAAGTCCGTGACCTCCAAGGAGATTCTGGGCATCAATCCCAATAACTGCGACTCCACCGGCCAGGTGCTGTTCCGCACCAAGTCCGGCAAGGTTCTGAACCTTCTGACCCTGGACAAGGACGGGGAGGTCTACCGGGGCATCCGGGGCACCGAAATGGCCATGATTTTCCAGGAGCCCATGACTGCCTTTTCTCCCCTGTATACCATCGGCAACCAGCTGGCGGAAATCATCCTGATTCACGAGCCCAGGACCACCAAGGCCCAGGCGAGGCAGCGGGTTCTCGAAATGCTGAAAAAGGTGGGCATCGCCAATCCGGAGAAGCGGATTGACCAGTACCCCCATGAGTTTTCCGGCGGTATGCTCCAGCGGGCGCTGATTGCCATGATGCTGCTGTGCAGTCCGGATTTTCTGGTGGCGGACGAGCCCACCACGGCCCTGGACGTGACCATTCAGGCCCAGATTCTGGAGCTGATGAAGAGCCTGCAGCAGGAGTTCGGTATGTCCATTCTGTTCATCACCCATGACCTGGGCACCGTGGCCAACATGTGCGACAAGGTGGCGGTGATGTACCTGGGGCAGATTGTGGAGTACGGCAGCGTGGGGCAGATTTTCCACAATCCCCAACACCCCTATACCAAGGGCCTGCTGAAATCCCTGCCGAAGATGGACCAGAGCCGGGCGGAGAAGCTGTACGTTATCGATGGCGCGGTGCCGCTGGCGGTGAACCTGAAGCCCTCCTGCGGGTTCCATGACCGGTGCGGGGAATGCGTAAAGGGGACCTGTGACTGTCAGGAAATCGGGACCTACACGGTGGAGCCCGGCCACTATGTCCGGTGTGCTCTGATGGAGCGGAAAGGGTAACCCATGGAAGAGAAAGTGA
This sequence comes from uncultured Clostridia bacterium, assembly GCA_945918315.1. Lineage (GTDB taxonomy): Bacteria > Bacillota > Clostridia > Oscillospirales > Oscillospiraceae > Faecousia. Next base: position 886 of record CAMEIK010000140.1, on the reverse strand, counting down.
TTCTTGAAATAAAAAATCTGTCCAAGGTCTATGAGTCCAAGGGCACCAGCGTAAAGGCTCTGACGGATGTATCCGTGAATGTGCGGCAGGGTGAGACGGTGGGCATTGTGGGCGAGTCCGGCTGCGGAAAGACGACCCTGGGCCGTTGCGTGGTCCGGGGCATCGATGCCAGCTCCGGGCAGGTTCTGCTGCACACGGAGGAGGACGGCGTCATCGACTTTCTGAAGGCCACGAGAGCCCAGATGAAGAAATACCGCCGGGACATCCAGATGATCTTTCAGGACCCCTATGCCAGCCTGGACCCCCGGATGACGGTGTTTGACATCATCAGCGAGCCTCTGCGCTACAATACGAAGCTGTCCGAGCGGGAGATAGAGCAGGCGGTGGACCGGATCGCGGAGCAGGTGGGCCTCAATAAGGCGTTCCTGCGGCGGTACCCCCATGCCTTCTCCGGCGGCCAGCGGCAGAGAATCGGCATTGCCCGGTCTCTGATTCTGCAGCCCAAGGTGATCGTCTGCGACGAGGCGGTATCGGCCCTGGACGTGTCCATTCAGGCCCAGATCATCAACCTGCTGGAGGACCTGCAGAAGGAGTACGGCCTGACCTATCTGTTCATTTCCCACGCCCTTTCCGTGGTGCGGCATATTTCGGACCGGGTGATGGTAATGTACCTGGGTCGGGTGGTGGAGTTCGGGGAAACCGACGAGCTCTTCGCAAGTCCCCTGCATCCGTATACCAAGGCGCTGCTGTCGGCGGCGCCCCAGCCGGACCCGGATGTAAAGATCAACCGGGTGGTGCTGGAAGGCGAGGTGCCCAATCCTGCCAATCCTCCCTCCGGCTGCCATTTCCATCCCCGCTGCCGGTACTGCACCGAAAAGTGCAAAAA
>CAMEIK010000139.1 GCA_945918315.1 uncultured Clostridia bacterium | reverse complement strand
CTGAAATGAGGCCCCCTCCGCCGGAGGGGGCCTCATTCGGTAAAAAACTTACAGCCAGCCGGCATCCTCGGATTCCGGCTTGGGGCTGCGCATCAGCAGACGGGAAACCACATCTTTCGCGTTGGCCCCCTCATAGAGCACCCGGTAGGCAGCCTCCGTGATGGGCATTTCAATGCCCTGCTTCCGGCTCAGTTCCCAGGCGGACAGGGCGGCATAATAGCCCTCCACCACGGCGCCGACCTTCTCCATGGCGTCCTTTGGCGCCATCCCCTGGCCGATCAGAATCCCCGCCCGACGGTTCCGGGAGTGCATGGAGGTGCAGGTGACAATCAGGTCGCCCACACCGGACAGACCTGCCAGTGTTTCTTTTTTTGCCCCAAGAGAGACGCCCAGGCGGCCGATCTCCGTCAGACCCCGGGTCATCAGCATGGCGGCAGTGTTGTCGCCGAAGCCAAGACCGGCTGCCACACCGGCGCACAGGGCGATGACATTCTTGAGAGCGCCGCCCAGTTCAGCTCCGACAATGTCCGGGCTGGTATATACCCGGAAGGTGTCCGACATAAAGGCGGACTGGACAAATTCCGCCAGAGCCTTATCCGGCGAGGCGGCAAGGCAGCCCGTAGGGATTCCGGCGGCCACTTCCTCGGCGTGGCAGGGACCGGACAGAGCGGCAACATTGTGACCAGTCTCCTGGGCAACGATCTGGCTCATCCGAAGGAGTGTGCCCGGTTCAATGCCCTTGGTCACGGAGACCAGTGCCGCGTCCGGCGAAAGGAAGGGCGCTACGGTCCGGGTAACCTGCCGCAGGGGGAAAGAGGGTGACGCGATAACCACAAGGGAACAATCCTTTACGCAGGCCGGGTCCGATGTGGGGGTGATGCCCTCCGGCAGGACGATACCGGGCAGCCGGGGATTGATGCGGGAAACCTTGGCATCCATGGCCTTTTTCTCGCTGCGAAACCACAGAGCCGTTTCAATACCGTTTTTGCAAAGCAGGGTTGCCAGGGCAGTACCCCAGGCGCCCGCACCCACTACTGCTGCTTTCATTTTTTGTCCCTCCTGTGGAAAAAGTCTGTCTTGGTTTCTTTTCCCCGAAGGAGCCGGAGAAGGTTCTGACGGTGCATGAAAACAGCCAGCAGCGAAAGGAACACACCGCCCGCGCGGACCCAGGCTTCACCCCGGTGAAGCACCAAAAACGCGGCGCCAAAGCTGAAAGCCGCCAGAATGGAGGCCAGGGAAACATAGTGGGTGGACAAATAGACGGCAGAAAACACCAGGAAAATGATGAGCGCGACCCGCCAGTCAATTACAATGGCCGAGGCAAAGCCGCAGACAATACCCTTTCCGCCCCGGAAGCCCAGCAGGGCAGGGAAGTTGTGCCCAAGGGTGACGGAAACGGCTCCCAGTACAGCACCCTCAGTCTGCAGGCCAAAGGGGCGCAAAAGCGCACCGGAAATGAGACAGGCGGCAGCAGCCTTCAAACCGTCCACCAGAATGACGATCAGTGAGACAAGCCCGCCGTAGTTTCGGAAGAAGTTGGTAAAGCCCGCGTTTCCGCTGCCGTGGAGACGCACATCGTCATGCTCGTGAAGCCGGGAGATCAGCACGGAACCGTTGAGGTTTCCAAGAAGATAACTGAGAGCGGCGGAAATGACAAGGGAAAGCCACAAGCTCATTCTTCCTTATCTCCTTTCTGCCGGATGGTAATCCGGACAGGGGTTCCCTGGAGTCCAAAGACCTCCCGGATCTGGTTTTCCAGATACCGCTGATAGGAAAAGTGGAAGAGCCTTGCGTCGTTGCAGAAAATGACGAAGTGGGGTGGTTTGGTGCCCGCCTGGGTCATATAGTAGATTTTCAGGCGGCGGCCCTTGTCCGTGGGGGGCTGCACCCGGGCGGTGGCGTCGGCCAGCAGGGAGTTGAGGGCACCGGTGGTAATCCGGCTGGTATTCTGGGCGTAGACCTCCTGAATCATGGGGAAGAGCTTGTCCACCCGGGAACCGGTAAGGGCGGACAGGAAGAGAACGGGAGCGTAGAGCATATAGCTCAGGCCCGAGCGGATCTTCTGCTCCTGATCCCGCATGGTGTTAGTCTGCTTGTCCTCTACCGCGTCCCATTTGTTGACCACGATAATGGCAGCCTTTCCCGCCTCGTGCACCAGCCCCGCAATCTTGGTATCCTGCTCCGTGACGCCCTCCTGGGCATCAATCAGAATCAGACATACATCCGCCCGGTCAATGGCGCTGATGGAGCGCATATTGGAGTATTTTTCAATGGCGTCGTCTACCTTGCTGCGGCGGCGCATACCGGCGGTATCAATGAAGCAATATTTTCCGGTTTCATTTTCAAAGTTGGAATCGATGGCGTCCCGGGTGGTGCCGGCCACATCGGAGACGATGACCCGCTCCTCCCCCAATATCCGGTTCAGAAGGCTGGATTTGCCCACATTGGGCTTGCCGACGATGGCAACCTTGATTCTGCCCTCGTCCTCGGTATCTTCCTCTTCCTCGGGAATGTTGGCCAGAACCCAGTCAAGCAGATCGCCTGTGCCGTGGCCGTGTACGGCGGAGGTCTCAAACAGGTCGCCGATGCCAAGGCAGTAGAAGTCGTACACATCGGGATTTGTGGCGCCGGTAGAATCGCACTTATTCACCGCCAGGGCAACGGGCTTGCCGGATTTGCGGAGCATGGTGGCAACATCCTGATCGGCGGCGGTGACGCCGGTACGCACATCGGCCACCATGATAATGGCATCCGCCAGTTCAATACCGATCTCGGCCTGACGGCGCATGAATTTCAGCATATCATTGCCGGTGCCGGGCTCAATACCACCGGTGTCTACCAGCCGGAAGGTTCGGCCGCACCATTCGCAGTCGCCGTAAATCCGGTCCCGGGTAACGCCGGGGGTGTCCTCCACGATGGAGGTGCGCTGGCCGGTGAGCTTGTTAAAGAGCATGGACTTGCCCACATTGGGCCGTCCAATAATCGCAACCAGAGGTTTTCCCATGAAAAACACTTCCTTTCAAAAAGGGGAGACGGAAGAAATCCGATAAAAATACAGTTCCTGCCAAAAACCGCAGATACGGAAAAAGAGGAAGACATCCGCCTTCCTCTTACCGTTGCGCTTTTCCTTACTCAGCCTCGACAGTCAGAACCTGACGGCCGTTGTAGGTGCCGCAGGATTTGCAGGCTCTGTGGGGCAGAACGGGCTCGCCGCACTTGGGGCAAACCGTGACGCTGGGAGCGGAGAGCTTCCAGTTGGAACCCCGGCGCTGATCGCGGCGGGCCTTGGACACTTTACACTTGGGGACAGCCATGGTGACACCTCCTTGGGTTAACTGCGTTTAGGCAGATTCGATATGTTGTTTACCGTTCAAGCAGCTGCGCCAGGGCAGCCAGCCGGGGATCCGGCTCTTTCCGGCAGTCGCACTTACCCAGATTCAGATTCTTGCCGCACCGGGGACACAGACCTTTGCAGTCCTCCCGGCACAGAAGCTTGGAATCCAGATTCAGCACGAATACAGTCCGGACAATTTCCTCCAGGTCGGCACAGTCACCAACCAACGGGAAAATATTTTCGTCTTCGTCCTCTTCGCAATTCAGCTCCGTAACCAGTACCGCGTCGATGGGGAAGGAGACATCCTTTTGAAACTCCCCGGCGCATCGGTCGCAGACCCCGTGAATGCGGGTGCTGACGGTGCCCTTCATCACCAGAACTCCGGCGGTATTGCGCACCGTACCCTGGGCGGTTACAGGTTCCGTTACCGGATAACTGACACCGTAGCAAAGATCGCTCAGATCGAAGGCTTCCAGGAAAGAAACACTATCGCCGGGCACAGCCATGATAGGCTTCAGATCCAGCAGCATACTTGTTCCCTCCCCGCAGTCGTACCCGGATATTATATAGTACAAATTCCCGTTTGTCAAACATTATTTTACGATCTTCCTTGCTTTTTTCCGGCTTGCCCCGGAAAACGCACCCGGCTGCCGCAAAGAAAATGGATGGGTTTTGTTTGTGTTCTCAATAATAATAATTGCATACCGGTGTTATGAAGGGAAAGGGATATTTAATTGACAATTGACAATGGACAATGGACAATTAAGGAATCCCTTCGGGATGATTGAAATATGCATAAAATGTC
>CAMEIK010000138.1 GCA_945918315.1 uncultured Clostridia bacterium | reverse complement strand
TGGAAATGTACTGCCCCGCCACGGTGGTGCCGATGGCGCTTCTCAGAATCTTGTCCAGCTCCCGCTGGGACGCTCCGGAAGCCTTCATCCGCTTGTACCGCTCCTCCAGCGTTTCTTCCTCCTCTTTCTCCTGACGCCTGCCGGTTCCGCCTGTGCCGCCGGAAGGCACGGGAGCAAGACTTGCCAGGATTCCGCTGACGTACTCCCCGGCCAGATCTGCCTGCTGCAGAAGCTGGTCGCTGGGCCGGATGCCCACGGCAAGGAGGGCTTCCGCCTGGGCGCCGGCCCGGCTGGCGGCGTCCTTCCACACCGAAAAGTCAAAGGTTTTGTCATCGTTGTAACGGGCATAGTCCGCTTCCCGCTGGGTGTCATACCGGTCTGCCAGGTAATCCCGTTCCGTCTGCCAGGCCTTTACGGCATCCTGATACCTGCCGTAGTCGCCGGCTTCCCGGTCGGACAGCAGATCATACTTGCCCCGAAGCTGATCTCCCTCCAGCTGATACTTGCTCAGGGCCAGCCGGTACAGCTCCGGAAGCTTGTCGTTCAGCCCGGCCAGATACCCCTGGTAGGTCTGCTGTCCCACCTGCTGGGCATAGCTGCTGCCGTAGCCCCCGGTGAGGGCGGCGGCTTGCCCCAGGGTATCCTCCATGGCCAGCCTCCCCTGCCGGAGGTACTGGTCCCGATACTGGTTGTACAGGGCGTCCGCGTTCATGTCGTACCGGAATTCCTTCCGGTTCAGAATCTTTTCCAATGTGCTCTCCAGCCGGCTCTGCCACTGGGAGGAATAGGCGCCGGGTCTGGCGCTTTCCTGCTGGGAAAGGGCCTCCCGGGCCTTTTTGACTTCCTCGGACTGCTCATATTTTTTGTAGGAATATGCCATTTGCGCTCCTTTCTAGGATAGTGTCAGGTGCCCGTCCCCATCGGTAAACCAAAGATACTCCCCCATCTGCAGCTTCCCCGCCGAAGCGTCCCCGGCAGCCAGGGCGGAAACCTCCGCCCGGGTGATGTGCATGCTTTCCTCGCCGATGTAGCTGACCTCCAGACCGTTCCGGTCAAAGAAGCTCAGCCGGTCGGCAAGGAGCCGGGCAAACTTCTGAAAGGCAACGATGCCGTCCTTTTCCGTCTGCTGGCCGATCTCCACACCGTAAACGGGAACGGAATCCTGGTCTTCCCCCAGCTTGCCCGTTTTAATCCAGGCGTTCACCTGGGTCACCGCCCCGCTGAGCTCGGCAAGGGTGTTTTCTATGGTCTGCAGATCGGAAAAGGCCCGGGTGATTCCCTGGGAGTTTTCCGTGATGCTCTGCCGGGTCTCCTGCCGGAATGTGCCGAAGTCAGACTGGGCAACATATTCCCCGGAAAGCTTCCGGCTGATTTCCTCATAATAGGCATTTACAATGTCCGCCGACTTGATAATGAGGGCTTTCAGGGAGGAAAACTGCGCCTTGGGATTCTGGCTTTCGCTGACCGTCCGTACCGCTCTTTCGGTTTGGGCGGCGGTGTCCCGGAGGGTCAGCAGCTGCTTATCCACGGTTCCCAGGGCATGCTCCAGCTCCTGAGAAAGCCGGAACAGGTAGGACTGGATCTGCCGCAGCTGTTCCTGACCGCTGCCGGTGATCTGCCGGGGCATAGGGATGCTCATCCGTTTCCACCTCCCAGCGTCTGCCCGGTGAAGGGATAGGTGTCGCTGCCGTCCTCCAGGGTTTCCACAAGGGAATACAGCCTCACGTCCCCCCGGCCCTCCAGCCGCAGCCGGAAATGGCCGCACCGCCGGAGCTTCACGGGGACGGCGAAGCTGCGCAGGGCGGCGCATTCCAGGGCGCACACCCGATGCCAGGTGTCCTCCCCGTCATAGGCAATGGAGACGGCGAGCGTTGCCCCCGGGTCCATGCTCAGCCGCAGGTTCAGCCGGGAAACATATTTGTTGTCCGGGCGGCTCAGCCCCAGGCTGCCGGTCTGGGCCATCCAGCTCACCGCTTCCTCGGCCGGCTCCCCGGAGCCCAGCACGGTTTTGATTTTTCCGTCCCCCCGGTCCAGGAAATACAGCTCGTTTCTTGCCCGGCACCAGAAGGCCGCCCTGGTGCTGTCCTCCCGGTGCCACAGTCCCCGGGCGGTGTCAAAAACAAACAGGTGGTACGCACCATCGGGGTCCGCCATGGAGATGTAGTATTTGTTCCCCAGGCTTCCGGCGCTGGCGCTGTGGTACTGGGTATCTCCCAGGGGGGCGGAAACCGACCGGGGCAGGCTGCCGTCGTAGGCGCAGACCCCGGATGGGGACTGATAGTAGAGCACCTCATTCACGGCGGCCAGGCTTTTTTCACTGCCCCGCCGGACCCCCCGGCAGGCAACGGTCTGCATCTGGTAGGCGGCGGGGTAGCTGCCGTAGACCTTGTGGATGCAGTTTTCCTTGAAAAACAGGGGATAGCCCAGGTAATTCACCGCCCCGGTAAAGGCCCCGTCGGTGCCGAGGCTCACGGTGTAGCTGTCGGTGGACACCCCCTGAAAGCAGTTCCAGTTTTTGAAGTCCCCCAGCTTGCTGGCATAGATTTCGTTCACCACCCGGCCATCGGCAGCAGGACCGTACCGGCAGCCCCAGAGCCGGTTCTCGCTTTCAATCACGAAGTCCATATTGGGCATCCGCCGCTCCACCGTGACGGGCCCGGAAACCGAAACCGGCTCACTCAGAATCCCAATGACCACAATGTAGTCGTCGCCTTTGGCCTGAATGACGAAGGAGCCTTCCAGCTCTTCAATACCCGTGATGCTGACCCCGTCCCCCTTCTCGAAGGCCTTTCCCAGATTGGCTGAGGCGATTTTGACATAGGTGGTGGGGACCGCCGCCCACAGCCCGGTGCTTTCGCTCCACTGCCGCAGAGCGGCGGGGCTGGAACCGGTGTCCAGCCAGAGCCCGCCGTCTTCCGGGCTTTCCGGGGTCTCCGGCTGGATATACGCCGGGGTAACCTCAGCCCCGTCCAGGGTGCAGAGGGTCAGGTGAACCTCCTGGGTGCTTGTAAAGCTTGCTTCCATGCTGCCCCAGTCCGTCAGGTCCGCGGTATTGACATACTTCTTGTCCGGCAGGATGATGACATAGGCTCCCATGGACACCAGGGTCTTCGGCGCCTCCGAAAGCCCCATGTCCAGCCGATAGCCGTCCATGACAAAATAGCTGCCGTCGGTATAGCACAGGGTGTCCTTGGCAATGAGGCCTGTGCAGCTTCCGGGAGCGGCGTAGATTCCCCGCTTTTTTCGGGGGGCCAGGACGGGATAGCGGTCGGAGCTCAGATTTTCCATGTCATACAGCTCCCCGTCGCCCATGCGCAGGTTCCGGTTGTACCCCATCCAGGCTTCGATGGAGGACCTGCCGGTGGGGAGCACCGTAAGGGAGGGAAAGCGCATACGCCCACCCCCTCAGTAAAACCGCGCCGCCCCGGAAAGGGGCCTGTGGGTCCGGTTATACCAGTTCCGGAAGGCGTCGAAGACCGTCCGGAACATGGCGTTGGAATTGTTGAAGCGTCCAAGCTCCCCGTTTTCGTAGTCGATGCGGCTTTCCAGACAGTACAGGTACATGCTGTCATAGGGGGCGGGGGCCAGCAGCGGGGTAGCTTCCCGGTCTTCCCGGGACATATCTTCCGGGTAACCGGTAAATTCCGGAACCGGCCCCTGATGGGTCAGCAGCACATCCCGGAAAATCTCCCAGTCCAGCTCCTCCAGCCACCGGAGCTTGGTTTCCTCCGGGACGGTGTTGGGCTTTCGCTCATCAATCCCGGCAATGGCTTCCTGGATGGTCATTGGATTTCCCCCTTTCTCAGGTTCAGCCCCGGGCCTCCAGCGCCTCCAGAGGCGCGGCGGCGGCATCCTCATAGGCCATGGCCCGGGACAGCACCTTTTCCTTCCGCTCCAGGACCTTTGCCACATTCCAGGGCACGCTGACCTCCACACCCCGCTGAATCAGGAAGGTCCTGCCGTTGATGCCCACAAAGACATCCTCCTTCTGCCGCCGGGTCAGGGGCAGCTTGATACGTACCATTTTTTCTTTTTCCATTATGAATCCTCCTTGTTAAGTTTTCCCGCCCCCCGGGGGAAGCAGGATGAATTGGAATTTGGCGGCACGGCCTGAATTGACAATTGACAATTGACAGTTGACAA
>CAMEIK010000137.1 GCA_945918315.1 uncultured Clostridia bacterium | reverse complement strand
CCGAAAGGGGGCATGCCTATGCGGACGGCCATTCTGGGCGGTCATGTTATTGACCCGGCGAACCGGGTGAACGGGAAACTGAACCTTGTTATGGAAGAGGGAAAGATTGTCTGGGCGGGCCGGGAAAAACCGGAGGCGGACCGGATTGTCGATGCGTCCGGCCTGGTGGTCACCCCGGGCTTTATCGACATCCATATGCACGAGGACCCGGTGTCCGGCGGAAAAATCCGGCAGAGCATCTTCCATATGGCCCTTTCCATGGGTGTCACCACCGACCTGGGGGGCAACTGCGGCATCAATGTCTATGACCCTGCCGCCTACCTGGATATTGTGGACCGGGACGGCGCGGCGGTGAATGTCGCCATGATGGCGGGGCACGAGTTTTTCCGGAAGCAGGCCGGGGCGAAGGATATTTACGCCAAGGCAACGGACAGTCAGCTGGACGCCATGGCGGCGGGGATCGAAAACGCCCTCCGGGCAGGCTGCGCCGGGGTTTCCTTTGGCCTGCGGTATGTTCCCGGGGCGGATAAGCGGGAGTTTTTCCGGGCGGCCCGATGCTGCCAGGCAGAAAAAAAGCTGATTTCTTCCCATGTCCGGGACGATGCCGACGGGATTTTCGCTGCTATTGAGGAATTCTGCGAAGCGGGTCTTGCCTACGGGCTGCCTGTGCAGATCTCCCATATCGGCTCCATGGGCGGCTTCGGACAGATGGAGGAGGTTCTTCGGCAGGTGGACGCGTACCGGCTGGGGGGACTGGACATTGCCATGGACTGCTACCCCTATTTTGCCTTTTCCACCCGGATCGGCACCCCCACCTACGACCCCGGCTGGCTGGACCGGTATCACTGCGATTACGATGTGCTGGAATTCTGCGAGGGGAAATACAAGGGCCGGCGGGCAACGAAGGAAACCTTCGACGAGGTCCGCCGCACCGACCCTCAGTGCATCACCGTCTGCTATGTGATGCGGCAGGAGGATATTGCCCTGGCGTTCCGGCATCCCAATGTGATGCTGGGTAGCGACGGTCTGATGGATAACGGCCAGGGCCATCCCCGGGCTGCCGGGTCCTTCCCCCGGTTCCTGGCGGAGTTTGCCGGAAAGGACCTGACCCTTTTTGAAGCCGTCCGGAAAATGACCGCCCTGCCCGCGGCCCGGCTGGGGCTTCACAACAAGGGGCGGCTGAATGTGGGAGCGGACGCGGATATTACGGTCTTTGACCCCGGGCGCGTCCGGGACCGGGCAACCTTCGTGGAGCCCACCCTCCCGCCGGAGGGAATCGAGTATGTGTTCCTGGGGGGCGAGGCTGCTCTGGAGCATGGCAGGCTCCTGCGGGACGATCTGGGAAGATCGGTAAGAGTGTAAACAGGGAGCGTTTGTCCGCCGGACAGCGGTTCCATGATAAAAGGAGGATTCTATATGCAATTCGGTTTCTGGTCACTGGTGCCGCCGCTGCTCACCATCGCGCTGGCGCTGCTGACAAAAAATGTGTTCGTCTCCCTGCTCATCGGCATTCTCACGGGTTCCTTTGTGCTCAACGCCTTTTCTCCCCTGGTGAGTATCAACGCGGGGATCTATTCCATTGCCGAATCCATGACAACGGGCAATACCCTGATTATCGCTTCCTGCCTCATCATCGGCGCGGTGATTCACCTGATGGAGGTGTCCGGGGGCATTGACGGCTTCGTGAATGTGGTTGTGAAGAAGCGGGGCATCATCAAGTCCAAGCGGGGTGCCAACCTCTTTACCTGGGGCCTGGGCCTGGCGGTGTTCACCTCCGGCTCCCTGAGCTGCATGGTCACCGGCGCGGTGTCCCGTCCGGTGAACGACGCGCTGAAGGTGCCCCATGAGAAGTCCGCCTTCCTGGTACATACCACCTCCACCCCCTGGTGCGTGCTGTTCCCCTTCAGCGGATGGCTGGCATCCATGGCGGGCTATCTGGTCTCCGGCGGCGTCAGCGAGGAGACCTCCGTGGCGGTGCTGTTCCAGTCCCTGGGCTTTAACTTCTACTGCATTTTGGCCATTGTGCTGACCCTGGTTATTTCTCTGCTGCAGAAGGACGTGGGGCCCATGGCAAAGGCGGAGAAGCGGGCCGCCGAGCTGGGCCAGCTGGACGATCCTGCCCACAAGAAGGAAGAAACGGAAGAAATCAAGGCCTACTCCAATGTGAAGCCCCGGGCCTGCAACCTGCTGGTTCCCATCGGCGTGCTGATCGTGGTAGTGTTTGGAGCGCTGCTGATTACCGGCGGCGGCAATATTACAAAGGGTGCCGGCACCCAGGCCCTGATCTGGGCGGTGGTTTCCGCGCTGCTCACCATTTTGGTTATGGTTGTTGCCCAGAAGGTCTTTACCCTGGATGAGGCCATCAGCGAAATGTTCAAGGGTATGGGGAAAATGCTCCCCATTGCCTTCATCCTGCTCTTTGGCTTTACCATGGGCAGCGTGGTCAAGGCGCTGGACACCGGTTCCTACCTGTCCAGTCTCTTCCAGCGGTTCCTGAGCCCGGCTATGCTGCCGGCGCTGACCTTCCTGATCGCTGTGCTGATTTCCTTTGCCACCGGCACCTCCATGGGCACCATGGCCATTATGGCCGTCATCGCCCTGCCCATGGCCATGAATATGGGCACCAGCATTCCGCTGGTAGCGGGCGCCATGTTCGGCGGCAGTATTTTCGGAGACCACTGCTCTCCCATTTCCGATACGACCATTATGACCTGCTCCACCACCGGCTGTGATATTATTGACCATGTGAAGACCCAGGCTCCTTACTGTGTGGCGCTGGCGGCAGTCAGCTTCGTGCTGTATATTGTGTTTGGCTTTGCCATGTGATTATCCCGGGAAGGAGAGTATACTATGGCGTTTTGTACGAATTGCGGAGCGGAGCTCCCGGAGGGGGCAAAATTCTGCACCGAATGCGGCGCAAAGGTTCAGAAACCGGAGCCGCAGCCTGAGCAGGTCCCGTCCTCTCCTGTTCAGGGAGTCTATGATGCGCCTGCCGGTATGAAAGCCGGCTATACCGGCCCCCAGGTGAGGACCGGAGAGCCGGGCGTTACCTTGAACGGTGCCGGACAGAATAAGAAAACGGGCCTGATTGTCGGGATTGTCGTCCTGGCCATTGTCCTGGTGGCGGCTCTGGTGTTTGTTGTGGCAAGCATGCTGCCGGGAGGCGGGGATAAGGCCGTACTGGGCCGGTATGAAGGTGTCCGCTGCGTGGTGGAAGGCATCGAAATAGGCGCGGAGGAGGAATGGGTGGAGCTGAAATCCGGCGGCAAGGTCCGGCTTCACCTGATGGGAGATACCTATCAGGGCATGTGGACCCTGGACGGTGAGAACCTTACCATTACGCAAAGCGGCGACGAATACTCCGGTATTCTCCGGGACGGCGTGATGACCGTGGATTTTTACGGCATGAACTATACCTTTGCCAAAGACGGCGCTCAGGTGCCGCAGGCGCAGACCCAGTCTCCCGAAGGGGAAAGCCGTATTCCCGCGAATGCGCAGCTCTGGGAAGGGGACTGGTACGGCTGGTGGATCCTGCGGAACGGCACCGGCAGCTGGGAAGAGGCAAGCGGCGGCTTCTGGGATGCTTGCGCCCGGGTCTGGGTGGAGGATGACGGTACAGGCTACATTGAGTTCTGGGATGAGGACAGCGAGGCAGGGGAATGCTTCGCCAATGCCACTGTGGAATTCGTCAAAGAGGGGACGACGGCCTCCCAGGGGGCCATGGTCTGCCGGGAAGGCACCTTCTGGGATGCGGAGCTGGAAAATCTGGCATGGGTGGTCTATCCCGATGAAAGCCCCATGGGCACCACGGTGACGGACGCCATCTGTGTCCGGGGGACTTATGTGGATCCTGAAAACAGCGGGGACTCCTTTGACTATGAGATCTATCTGCGGCCCTGGGGCGTGGAATGGGAGGACGTGCGCGGAGCCGATGCGGCCAGCCTGCCCTATGACGATATGATGCCGGCCTACTATGACAGCTGGTATCTGCCCCTTATCAAAGCCGGTGTCACCGAGGCGCCGGACCTGGTAGGGAAATGAATAAAAAGCAGGGGGCGAGGGCCTCCTGCTTTTTGTGGTAGGGGAAGAAAAATTGGAATTTAATTGACAATTGACAATGGACAATGGACAATTAAGGAATCCCTTCGGGATGATTT
>CAMEIK010000136.1 GCA_945918315.1 uncultured Clostridia bacterium | reverse complement strand
ATTCTGATGGGTTACGCCGAAATGGACATGGGAGCCGATAGCCGTTTCCACCAGGGCGGTATCTCCCACACAGCCGATGGCCTGGCCCAACGTGACCGTGTCTCCCGTCTTCACTGCCAGTTCCTCAGAAAGGCTGGAATAGGTGGTGGTGTAGCCTCCGGTGTGACGGATGACCACGGTGTAGCCCATGGTATCGTCCTCATAGGCGGCGTAGACGGTGCCCTCCGCCGCGGCCAGCACCTGAGTTCCCTCGGGAGCGGCAATGTCAACCCCGTTGTGAACCCGCCAGTCCCGGGTGGTCTGGTTGTAGCTCAGACAGTCCATGGAGTAGGCGGCGACCTCGTTTCCTTCAATGGGCGAGGCAGTCCTGATCGTCTGGGGGACGGTCGCCTGGGTGGGCGCCTGGGTAGGCGTTTCCTGGGGCGTGCCCTGGGTGACGGGCTGGGTGGCAATGACGGGAATGTCTTCCTCCTGGGTTTCCAGGACCTGAGCATTTCCCATGGTTTCCTGGATGGTTACCTCCTCGGACTTGTTCGCGTTTTTGCTATACAGATAGCCGGTGATTCCGATGGCCGCAGCGCACAGAATCAGGGCTATGTAGTAGCCCTTACCGCTGAAGCCAAAGTTTTTGTTGTTGCTCATTTGAAAAGCACCTCCGAAGCTGAGTATTGCCCCGGTTTTCGGAAAATAAACCAAATCCAGGAAAAAATATCCAAAATAGTTGTGACTTTTTCGGCTCCGTTGATTTTTTTTGAAAAGTTATTGACATTGCGCCGTTTTAGGGTATATTTATCCTGTCGGATTTCGGCAAAAGGGGAGCGATCCCCGATAGAAAAAGAAAGAAACGGGGGAGGATAATGTCCAAGGAACTCATCAGGCTCCGGGATCTAACCATGGAGTTCGACGGGGAGCGGATACTTGACGGTATCAATCTTTACATTAACGATCACGAATTCCTCACGCTGCTGGGCCCTTCCGGCTGCGGCAAAACCACAACACTTCGGATCATCGGCGGTTTCCTGACGCCCACATCCGGAACGGTCACCTTTGACGGGCAGGTAATCAATGATGTGCCGCCCTATAAACGGCAGATCAATACGGTGTTTCAGCGATACGCGCTGTTTCCCCACCTGGATGTGTACGACAATATCGCCTTCGGCCTGCGGGTTGCCAAGGTGCCCAAGGACGAGGTGGACAGCCGGGTACGGGAGATGCTGGAGATTGTCAGTCTGAAAGGCTACGAAAACCGCAAGGTGGACAGCCTCTCCGGTGGTCAGCAGCAGCGGGTCGCCATCGCCAGAGCCCTGGTGAACCGGCCCAAGGTGCTGCTGCTGGATGAACCCCTGGGGGCGTTGGACCTGCGTCTGCGAAAGGATATGCAGAACGAGCTGAAACGCATCCAGCAGGCCATGGGCATCACCTTTATCTATGTGACCCATGACCAGGAAGAGGCGCTATCCATGTCCGATACGGTTGTGGTCATGGATAAGGGCCGCATTCAGCAGATCGGCAGACCTGAGGATATTTATAATGAGCCGAAGAACGCCTTTGTGGCGGACTTTATCGGCGAAAGCAACATTCTGGACGGCGTTATGCTGTCGGATTACCGTGTCAAATTCTTTGGCCGGATCTTTGAATGTGTGGACAAGGGCTTTGCTCCTAATGAGCCTGTGGATGTGGTCATCCGTCCGGAGGACATTGACATTGTTCCCAAGGATGAGGGGCATCTTGTGGGCACCGTGACCGGTGTCACCTTCAAGGGCCTGAACTACGATATTATCGTGGAATTCAAGGGATTCAAATGGCTGATTCAGACCACGGATTTCCATGGCATCGGCTCGACTATCGGCATTCGGCTTAACCCGGAGGATATTCACATCATGCATAAGAGTGAATACTCCGGCTTGTTCGGCGACTACAGCTCCTACTCCGCGGAGTATGACGAGCTGACGGAGGATGCTGACGGTGAAGAAGAATAAAACTGTTTTCCTGAGCGTACCATATCTGGTATGGATGACAGCCTTTACCCTGATCCCTCTGTGCGTGGTGGCGTACTACGCCCTGACGGATCCGGTAACGGGGTCTTTTTCCCTGGGGAATGTGAAGGAACTGAGCCTGTATATGCCGGTACTCTGGCGCTCCATCGGATATTCTCTGGTGTCCGCGGTGCTGTGCCTGCTGCTTGGCTATCCTGTGGCCTACTACATTGCCCACTGCGGTCATGTGGCCCAGAAGTTTCTGTATATGCTGGTGATGCTTCCCATGTGCATGAGCTTCCTTCTGCGGACGCTGGCCTGGGTTGGTCTGCTGCAGGATACCGGCATCCTCAATAACATTCTTGCGGCCATCGGACTGCCCAGGCTCCGGATGATCCGGACTCCGGGGGCGGTGGTCCTGGGCATGGTGTATAACTACCTTCCCTATATGATCCTACCCCTGTACTCCACCATCGTGAAGATCGACGGGCGGCTTATTGAGGCGGCGGAGGATTTGGGCTGCAATGGCATCCAGGTGTTTTCCAAAGTGGTGCTGCCCCTGTCCGTTCCGGGAATCCTCTCCGGGATGACGATGGTGTTTGTTCCGGCGGTCTCCACCTTCTATATCTCCCAGAAGCTGGGCGGCACCGATACGGTGCTGATCGGCGACGTGATTGAGCGCCAGTTCAAGCAGGGCAGCAACCCCAATCTGGGCGCGGCCCTGAGTCTGCTGCTGATGATTCTGGTGTTTGTGTGCACCGGTATCATGAATCGCTTCGGCGGCAGCAGTGAGGAAGGGAGCGTGATGGTATGAAGCGGGCAAACAGAATCATGACCGTTCTCATCTTTATCTTCCTGTATATTCCCATGGTGGTGCTCATTGTGGCATCCTTTAACACCGGCAAGGACATCACGGATTTCAGCGGCTTTACTCTGAAGCAGTACGCAAGGCTCTTTCAGGACAGGAGCCTTCTGAAGCTGCTGGGGAATTCTCTGCTGATTTCCGTTCTGGCAAGCTTCATTGCCACGGTGTTCGGTACGGTGGCGGCTCTGGGTATTCATAATCTGAATCCCAAAATGCGCAAGGTCGCCATGACCCTGACGGATATCCCTATGACGAACCCGGATATCGTTACCGGTGTGTCACTGTCGCTTCTTTTTGTGTTCGTGGGAACAAAAATGCTGGGGCAGCGGAACAGCCTGACCTTCTGGACCCTGCTGATTGCCCACATCACCTTTAACCTGCCCTATGTCATTCTGAATGTGATGCCCAAGCTGAAGCAGATGGACGCCTCCCTTACGGACGCGGCCATGGATTTGGGCTGTACCCGGGTGCAGGCTTTCTTCAAGGTGACGATTCACGAAATCATGCCCGGCGTGGTTTCCGGCGCGATCATGGCCTTTACCATGAGTCTGGATGACTTCGTGATCAGCTACTTTGTCACGGGACCCAGCTTTATTACCCTCCCGGTGGAGATCTATTCCTACACCAAAAAACCCATTCAGCCGAAGATTTATGCTATGTTTACCCTGCTGTTCCTGATTATTTTCGCGCTGATGACTGCTATGAACCTGACGCAGCTTGTGTCCGACCGGAAAAAAGCCGCGTCCCACCTTGGCCATTGAGACCCGTTCCAGAAAGGAGAAAGAAAATGAAGAAACTGATTGCTTTTTGCCTGGCTGTATGCCTGGTGTTTGGCTGTGCCGCCTGCCTTTCCGGCTGCGGCGGAGAGAAGAAAACCCTGTATGTGTACAACTGGGGCCAGTACATTTCCGAGGGAGACGATGATTCTCTGGATGTGATCGCTGCCTTTGAGGAAAAGTATCCTGACATCCATGTGGAGTATTCTACCTTTGATTCCAACGAGATCATGTATTCCAAGCTTTCCAACGGCGGCATCACCGTGGATGTGATCTTCCCCTCCGATTATATGGTGGGCCGGATGCGTCAGGAGGGCATGCTCATGGAGCTGAACTTCGACAACATCCCCAATTATCAGTATATTGACGACAGCTTCAGGAACCTGGCCTACGACCCGGAGAATAAATACTCCGTTCCCTATACCTGGGGTACCGTGGGTATCATCTACAACAGCAAGTATGTGGATGAAGCCGATGTCACCGGCTGGGAGCTGCTGTGGAATGAGAAGTATGCCGACAAGATCCTGATGTTCGATAACTCCCGGGATGCCTTCGGCAT
>CAMEIK010000135.1 GCA_945918315.1 uncultured Clostridia bacterium | reverse complement strand
CCAATTTGTCCGCTTCCTTTACGGAAATTAGAATTCTCCCACAGCGGTCAGGCTGTGGGAGAAAATGCCTATGTATCAATAGAACGCCACGTAGGAAGCGGGGTTCTGGTAGGCGCCGTTATACAGGATGGAAAAGTGCAGGTGGTTGCCGGTGGAAATGCCGGTGGTGCCTACACCGCCAATGGACTGGCCCTGGGACACAGAGGACCCCGAGGACACATAGGCCGGGCCCTGCATGTGGCCGTACATGGAGGAAAACCCGTCCCCATGGTTGATGGTCACATACCATCCCAGAGAATTGGAGTAGCCCGCGGAGGTGACGGTGCCGGCCCGGGTTGCCACAATGGTGGTGCCCGCCGGGGCGCCCAGGTCGATCCCCTGATGGAACCTGGACGCGCCCGCTGTGGGCTGCTCACGGAAGCCGTAGGGGCTGGTGACCTTCACATAACTGCAGGGGCGGATCCAGCCGGAGCTGCCGGAGGAGGTATTGCCCCCGCCGGAAGAACCGCCGGATTCCGTGCCGCCGGAACCACCGGGCTGGGTGGTGGGAGCGGCGGTGGTGGCGGTGGCGATATAGGCCAGCCACTCCTCCTCTTTGGCCCGGTTGTAGGCCTGCTCCATCTCGGCGATCTGGGCCATCAGCTCTTCGTCTTCTTTTTCTTTCTCCTCCTGGAGGGCCGCAAGCTCCTCCGCGTGAGAAAGCAGCTCCTGGATCAGCTCGTCGGCTTCCTGCCGCTTCCCGTCAAGCGTAGCCTGGGTTTCATCCAGCTCGGCCTTGCTGGCATCCAGCTCCTCTTTTTCCAGCGCCAGCTCCTGGCGGGAAGTCTCTACCGCGTCGGCGGCGTCGCTCAGCTCCTGGAGCCTGCGCATGTCGGAGGAAGCGATTTCCTCCACCATGTTCAGCCGGTCCAGCAGATTGGAAAAGCTGGTGGCTTTAAAGAGCACCTCCCAATAGGTCAGGCTGCCCTCTTCCTCCATGGCACGGATGCGGATCTTGCAGTCCTCATTCATCTGCTCAAAACGGGACTGGGCATTGTCCAGCTCGTCCTGCTTGTCCGCCACCAGCACGCTGAAGGCGGAAATCTGTTCCGTGATATTGGTGATCTGGGCGTGGAGCAGACCGATCTCCTGATCGATGATGTTCTTCCGCGCCACAATATCCGCGATCTCGTTTTCGTTCTCCTGATACTGCTCCTTCAGGTCCTCAATCTGTGCCTGGAGGTCTTTCTTCTGCGCCTTCAACTCATTGATCTGCTTCCGGATCTCGCTGGAGGACGCGGCCGATGCCCGGGTGGGCAGCAGGCTGAGGATCAAAGTCAGGATCATCAGCGCGGCCATCAGCCCGGCCAGGATGGACACGAAGCGCTTGCGATTTTTCATAAGTAACTCCTTTGGTTCCGCATTTCGGCGGGTTATTTCCCACCATCCTCCTGCCGCCGCTTAGATGTAAGCCAGGGGGTTTACATAAGTTCCGGCATAGGAGATGCCAAAATGCAGGTGGGGACCGGTGGACAGGCCTGTGCTTCCCACATAGCCGATCAGCTGTCCGGCGGACACTTTCTGCCCGGCGGACACCACATAATGGGTCATATGCATGTAGATGGAGGCAAAGCCGTCTCCGTGGTTGATGCTTACATAGTTGCCCGCGCCGCCGGCCTGATAGGAAGCCGCGGTTACGGTACCGGCACGGGTGGCATAGATGGGCGTACCCTGGGCGCAGGCCATGTCAATGCCGTTGTGCATCTTGTTATAGCCCAGGATGGGATGCTTGCGCATACCGAAGGGGCTGGTGATCCTGTACCCGGAAACCGGGGTGATCCAGGTGGCGTCGGACTTGGGATTCTGCCCCTGGAGGGCCTGCTTTGCCAGCTCCTCCTTGTACTTGGCGTTGGAATACTCCTTTTCCTTCTTGGCGATCTCCTTCATCAGGTCATCCTGAAGGGCTTCGGATTCATCCAGCAGCGCCTGGAATTCATCCTGCTTTTTGGCCAGCTCCCGGAGGATTCCGTCGGATTCCTCCCGGCGGGCTTCCAGGGTCTGCTGGCTCTCGGCAAGCTGGGCCTTGCTTTCCTCCAGGGCCCCCTTTTCCTCCGCCATCTCCTCCTGAATGGTGCGCACCATCCGGGCGGCGGCTTCCAGGTCCTTCAGGCGGCGCTGGTCCGCGGCGGCAATTTCCTCCACCATGGTCAGCCGGTCCAGCATATCCGTAAAGCTGGAGGAACGGAAAATTACCTCCCAGTAAGAAAGCTCCCCCTCCTCCTCCATAGCCTGAATCCGGTCTTTGCTCTGAGCATTCAGCTTATCCAGGTATTCCTCCGAAACCTCCAGCTCATCCTGGTTGTCGGCAATGAGCTGGCTGTACACGGAAATCTGCCCATTGATGTTGATGATCTGGGTGTGCAGCAAGGCAATTTCCTGATCGATGGCATTTTTGTTGTCCACCAGCTCCTGGATCTGGCTGGCGTTGGCGTTGTACTGCTTGCGGATTCCGTTGATCTGGGCCTGAATCTCCGCGTTCTGATTTTTCAGCTTGTCCAGCTCTTCCTTGATCTCCGAGGAGGAAACGGCGTGGGCCGGTTCCGGTACTACCGACAGTATCATAACTGCCGTGAGAAAAAGGACGAAACAGGATCGAAGCAGGGTTCTTTTTTTCATATCTTTCTCCATTGGTTTGCTGTGTCCGAAGCGGGGCCGGGAAAGGGCCCGGCCGGCTTCCGGCGGGTCCCGGGCGTGAAATCACACATCCATGAACTTCCGGATGGAGGTCCAGCTGCCGACGATGCCGACAAACAGACCGGCGGCGCCAAAGGTAGCGATCATGGGAATCAGCAGCTCCTGGAAGGGCACGAAGGAGAACAGCTGCAGCGCGTCCACCGCGGCCACCCGTTCGATAAGGGCATTGTACAGCACCCACTCCAGCCCGAAGGCCAGGGCCGCGCCCAGCATGCCCAGGGTAAAGCCTTCCACCATAAAGGGAAGGCGGATAAAGCCATTGGTGGCGCCCACCATTTTCATAATGGCAATCTCGTTGCGCCGGTCATACATGGCCAGTTTCACGGTATTGGAGATAATCAGCAGGGAAATCACCAGCAGCACGGCAATGAGCGCCGCGGAGGCAATGTGCAGCACATCCTGGATGGTGGTAAAGCCCTCCGCCAGCTCATAGGCCGCGTTGGTCTGGGCCACGCCGGGAATCTGCTTGAGCTGCCCGTCCGTTTCCTCCATGCGGGCGTTGTCCTCCAGAGTCACCACATACCGATGGCGCAGGTCCTCCGCCTGGACACCCTTCAGGGCAGCGTCATTTTCGTGATCGGCAATGAAGTTCTGAAGCGCCTCCTCCCGGGAGACAAAGGTCGCCTGGAGCACATTGTCCAGAGCATTGATTTTGGTGCCGACGCTTCTTGCCTCAGCGTCGGAAAGACTGCTGTCAATATACACCAGGATCTCGCTGGTCTGGTTCAGGTCCTCCACCATCACATCCAGGTTGTAGGCCAGGATGGAGAAGCTGCCCACAATCAGCAGGCAGGCCACGGTGACGCAGACAGCGGCGAAGGACATAAAGCCATGCAGGAAGATGCCCCGCATGCCTTCCTTTAACAAATAGCCGATATTATTGATTCTCATAGCTGAAGTACCCCTCTCCGTCACTGACCACGACGCCCTCGTTGATGGCAATGACCCGCTTGTGGAAAAGTTCCACCAGATCCTTTTCGTGGGTCACCACCAGAATGGTAGTGCCCAGGTTATTGATCTCCTGGAGCAGGGCCATGATCTCAAAGGATCTGGCAGGGTCCAGGTTGCCGGTAGGCTCGTCGGCAATGATGGTGGAGGGGTTATTCACCAGAGCCCGGGCAATGGCAAGCCGCTGCTGCTCGCCGCCGGACATCTCGCCGGGATGGCGGCTTGCCTTGTTCTCCAGGCCCACCAGCTCCAGCACATAGGGAACCCGTTCCTTGATTTCCTTTTCCTTGGCGCCGATGACCCGCATGGCGAAGGCCACGTTGTCATACACCGTCATGTTGGGAATGAGCCGGAAGTCCTGGAACACAACGCCCACGGTGCGGCGCAGGAACGGAATTTCCCGCTTGCGGATCCGCTCCAGGGAGTAGCCGTTGACATGGACACTGCCCGAGGTGGGCTTCAGCTCGCCGGTGATCAGCTTGATAATGGTGGATTTTCCGGAGCCGGAGGG
>CAMEIK010000134.1 GCA_945918315.1 uncultured Clostridia bacterium | reverse complement strand
ACAGACCAGGTTCGTCACGACCTGGCTGCCCGCCCTGCGGGCAAATTCCAATTTATCCGTGTCTTTTCAAAAGCCGAAAAAGCTATGGGAAATCGCCGGTTTCGGTGATTTCCCATAGCTTTTTAGTATCCGTTTCCTTTCAGCAATTCCAGAAGCGACCCACCCTCCAGGGGGCGGGAGAAATAATACCCCTGAATCATATCGATGCCCAGCTGGGTTACCTTATCCAGCTCTTCCTTTGTCTCCACCCCCTCGGCAACGGTCTGGTAGCCAAGGGAGCGGCAGAGCCGGATAATGCCCTCCAGGAGGATGCTGTTTCGTTCATTTTCGCAGATATTTGTCAGCATGGACCGGTCCATTTTAATAATGGAGAAGGGAAGCTGCAAAACGGCGTTCAGGTTGGCATAGCCGGCGCCGAAATCATCCATACACAGGCCGATTCCCGCCTGGGTGAACTCTCCCACGATTTTATACAGGGCTTCCTCATACTCCGTAGCCAGGCTCTCCGTCACCTCAATATGAAGAAAGGACGGATCCACCCCGCTCTCCCGAATGACACGGATAATCTGGTGGCAATACTGCACATTCAGCAGCTCGGAAGGCGACAGATTGATCTTAACATTCCGGATTCCGGGGAGCCTGTCTCTGTTCTCCCGGATAAAGGCGCAGATTCTGTGTATCTGCAAAAGACCGATCTGGGTCATACAGTTGGCTCTCTCCGCCGCCGCGATAAAGACCTCCGGAGAAATATAGCCCAGCTGGGGATGCCGCAGGCGGCTCAGAGCCTCCAGGGAAATGTACCGTCCCTCCCGGATGGAATACACCGGCTGATAGTGGACCGTGAATTTATCCTCCCGGATCGCCGCAGGCAGGTAATCCTCCACCATCTGCTGATAGTGGAAGCCCCGCAAGGTCTCCGCGCTGCTTTGCACCAGGAAAGAGGATTCCTTTTCCGGCGCCAGGGAATTCAGGTATTCGATATAGGCTACAATGGTCTCGCAGGTGCCCATCTCCTCACAGTTCATAACCCCGCTGACCGTCAGGGCGATGGGCGAATCATTCCCGCCCAGTTGAATCGTGGAATTGCTGAAGGCCTTGGCGGATTTCAGCAGCATCTCATACTCCCGCAGGGTTTTCACCACCGCCAGAAACTGGCTGCCGCCGAAGCGGAAGACCCAGATACTGCTGTCCGGGCCCCGCAGCAGGGAGGCTACCTGCCGCAGCAGGCTGTCCCCCGCTTCGGCGCCGTACATCCGGTTGATCCGGCGCAGACAGGTTACATCCACGCCGACACAATGGAGCGCCCGCTGCCTTCCAATCATGGGCTGAAGAAATTCGTGGAAATATTTTCTGTCGTAAACTCCCGTCAGACTGTCCGTATAGCCGTAGGGATTGTTGATGGTCAGGAAGAGGACGGAAATGCCCAGGGCAATGCCGAAGCTGGTCATCAGAATGTCGTTATAGATCATCTGGATCACCGCGCAGGTGCCGGCCAGCAGCAAAAACTCCCAGATCACTCCTACGGTCTTCCGACCGAACTGTTTGGCATAGAGGACGCTTCCCAGCGCCA
This sequence comes from uncultured Clostridia bacterium, assembly GCA_945918315.1. Lineage (GTDB taxonomy): Bacteria > Bacillota > Clostridia > Oscillospirales > Oscillospiraceae > Faecousia. Next base: position 2,661 of record CAMEIK010000134.1, on the reverse strand, counting down.
CAGCACCCACGTAGCACAGGGCCAGCAGGTACATGCCCAGGTAAAGGGGACCGCGAATATACACGCCCGCCTTTGTCACCGTAAAGAGCCATCCGTGCCAGTGGTTGGACAGAACGACCACTGCCATCACAACTGCCGGAATGCTGGCCACCGTCATTCTTCGAAACCACTGCCGGTCCGTCAGGTTCCGAAGCCGGTGGATATAGCCATAGAACGCCACCGGGACAAGAATCTGCAGCAAATACAGGATTACCAGCAGCAATTCCAGAAGACCACAAAGACCGGGCCTTGCCATGGTAATCAGGATTGTACAGAGAAAGTCCAGCAGTACATCCATCAATCCTACAATGAGGAAAAAGAGAAATGTTTTACTGTTCCGTTCGTCCAGCTTCCGCTGCCCCAGAAAATGATAGAGGATCAGCAGCAGGAAGATCATGGCGGAAATCAGGTAATTCACATTATACACCATATTCTTTTCCTCCGGCGCCCTGCATTCTCTGTTTCATTTTCTTTTTCCCCTCGTACATTTGCAGGTCGGCCTCCTGCTTCCAGTCACTCAGGGATTTGGGATAGCCGTTTTCGTCCAGCAGCATACTGCTGCCCACCGCCAGAGAAATCCGGACCCGGTGGCTCCGGTTGTAACGCTCCAGTGTTTTTTCCAGATTGTTCCGCCAGTCCGCTTTCTCCCCTTTCGGCAGCGGAATCACAACGCAGAACTCATCGCCGCCAAGGCGGAAGCAGACCGCCTGTGCTCCGAAGGCCTCCTTCAGGCATTGGGCCGCGCCGATAATCAGCTCATCCCCCGCCTTGTGCCCATACCGGTCATTGACCTCCTTCAGGTCGTTCATGTCCAAAAAGAGCAGCTCCGCGTCGGTATCCTCCTCCAGGGCTTCCACCAACGTCTGGAGGTACTCGTCAAAGCTTCTGCGGTTTTGCAGCCCCGTCATGGAATCCTCCCGGGACAAACGCTCATAGACCTGGAGCTCCGCTTTATAGCGCAGGCTGTCCACCAGCTCCACACACAGGTAGCCCATAAGCAGAACAATAAATCCCAGGATGCCCAGCTCAAAAATCACACCGTAGAAGGAGATTGCAAACATCCAGTAAAGCACCAGCGCGAGGGTGCCGGAAAAGCCCACGATCCCAAAGGCCGCAAGCAGGATGGCAAGCTGCCGTCCCCTGGTTTGCCTGTATTCCCGATACATCTGAACAACACAGACAAGAATACCGGCAGCCAGGAGCACATGGGTCACGGGCAGCATTTCAATAAAGTCCGCCACCCCCAGGGCCCAGAGAATCGTCTGAACCACTACATTGACAAAGAAACTCCCGGTAACAATATGCACGCTGGCATGCTTTCGGATGGAACCGGTATTGGCAACCAGCCGGGCAAAGGGAATCCCAAGGGTCATAAAGCAATAGAAGGAAATCCCCTCCACACCGGCGGACATATGACTGAAATATCGGGCAAGGCCGGAGTCACAGAAGCACCACACCCCGCACAGGATCAGGAAAATCGTAATATCCAGGAACCGATTGTCCAGAATGTGATTCAAGGCAAGGTAAATGGATACTCCCATGGCGGCAATGGCGCACAGCATCATCATCGAGATCAGGACAAGGGTAAACCCTTCGTCCGTGATGTGGGCAAGCAGTACGTCTCCGCTGGTGCCAAAGTACACAGGCGGCATCTCCAGCTCCGCCGGACCGTTTTGGAAATAGGTTATGGACAGGACGCTGCCGCTTGTCAGATTCCGCAGGCCGGCATCACAATGAATCTTGGAGCGCATCTGGTCATTGCAGGGAAAGGCGCTGTCGTCAAAACAATAGATCTCCACGTCATCCAGGTACATCCGGACACGGTACAGCGCGGCTCTGGTGGTGATTGTTCCGGCGGAGGAAACGGGCCGGTACACAGTCACACTGCCATCCTCTCCGAAGGGGATCGCCTCATCCTCCGACACCGGCACCGGGCCGCCATCTTCCATGCGATACCAGCCGCTGTCCAGCTTCTGAAGGGTATTCAGGGTTTGCTGCTCATCGGCCCCGAAGAGCCGAAAAATCATAAATAAGCCGGCGATCGCTACGGCCAGCACAAACAGCGACTGAAGGCCGCGTCTTTTACTCCCGCCTGACAGTTTTTTCATGGGATCTCTCCTCACCGGGCGAATGGTTTTCCGAAGAAAGCAGGGGGAATCCTTGGAATGGAACCCTGCTTTTCCTCTTCCAAATCCACTTTCTCTCCTTTTTTCGGCAGATTTGGTTATTTTTCTCATGATAGCATAGTCTCCCCCATTTTTCAACAGGACACCGCATTTTTTAGGCCGGATTTGCCTGCATCCCGCCGGTATTCCCGCCCCATGGCTCCGGCTGCCAATGCACCCTCCCCCCTCCATCAAATAAGCGCAAAAAGAAATAACCCCTGGTCGGTGACCTTCCGATCAAACCGCCAGGGGTTATTTCTGTTCGCTCTTATTATCTAACATCAATGGTTAACCTCACTTTCTGCAGTTTAGCGGCTTGATCCTCCTATCCGCGCCGCTTCCATCCACATCATTTCATCCTGCTCATAAGTGAGCTGCTCCTTGTGTGAAGTCCGCGTCTTCTTTGGATCGCCGCCCGGAAACGCTCCTTGCGTTTCCCTAAGCGCTACCTGTACAT
>CAMEIK010000133.1 GCA_945918315.1 uncultured Clostridia bacterium | reverse complement strand
TGAGAACTGGGCGCTGGTGGACATCGACGACGGCACCTACTACATCGCCGAGTACATCGGCATCCTGGATAAGGCCGGCCGGACCGAGGAGCAGACCGAGGCTGTCAAGGCCTTTGCCGAGTGGTTCGGCTCCGCCGAGACCCAGGCTGCCTGGGGCGACGAGTTCGACTCCTATCCCTGCAACCAGGGCGCCGCTTCCATCCTGTACCCCGACGGCGTGCCCGCCATCTACACCCTGAAGAACTTCGCCCGGTCCGCCGTAGAGGGCAGCGATCTGACCTACGCCGAGTATGTTGCCTCTCACAGCGCTGAGTGGACCAACATCATGACCAACCTGGGCTTCTTCTGGAAGGATGAGGCTTCCGCCTCCGCCGAGCCCGATTGGGATAACCTGGATTGGACCGCCCTGACCCAGTCTGCCGGTTAATCTTTTCCGCGTCCATTGGCGAGCCGGTCCCCCCGGCTCGCCATCGGTTTATGGAAATTGACAATTGACAATTGAAAATTGACAATTATGGGTCTTTCGGGATGAACAACAAAGGACTGAGAATGAAAGCTCCTTTTCAATCGCCGCGAAGCGACACCTTAATTGTCAACTGTCCATTGTCAATTGTCAATTCGACGAAGCTGCCAACTTGCCTGATTCCCACGGGAATTCGATATACGAAAAAGAAGCCAACAATCAAGAAAGGGTGCCGCCGCATGAATGAGAAAATGATCCAGCTCCACAATATCCTGGTCCGATTCGGGGACTTTGAGGCCCTGCACAATATCAATGTGGATGTGCGCGAGGGGGAGTTCTTTACCTTCCTTGGCCCCTCGGGCTGCGGAAAGACCACCACTCTGCGCACCATTACCGGCTTTATTGACCCGGTTTCCGGCTCCGTCCGGGTCAAGGACCGGGACATTACCCACGTGCCCATCGAGGACCGGAATATCGGCATCGTGTTCCAGAGCTATGCCCTGTTCCCCACCATGACGGTTTACGACAATATCGCCTTCGGCCTGAAGGTCAAGAAGCTGAAGAAGCCGGAAATCGACAAGCGGGTCCGGGAAATTGCGAAAAAGGTGGATCTTACCGACGAGCAGCTGCAAAAGGCCGTGTCCCAGCTTTCCGGCGGACAGCAGCAGCGGGTGGCCATTGCCCGGGCGCTGGTTACCGGCCCCGCCATTATCTGTATGGACGAGCCTCTTTCCAATCTGGATGCCAAGCTCCGGGTCCAACTGCGCAACGAGCTGAAGCGCATGCAGAAGGAATTCGGCATCACCACCATCTATGTCACCCACGACCAGGAGGAGGCTCTGACCCTCTCCGACCGGATCGCGGTATTCAACAAGGGCTATATCGAGCAGATCGGCACCCCAAACGAAGTCTATAACCACTCCGCCACGGAGTTTGTGTGCAATTTTATCGGCGACATCAACCGCCTGGGTGAGGACGTGAGCCGTGCCCTGGGGGCGGACCCCAAAATGCGCAACTATATCCGCCTGGAGCGGATTCATGTAAACGTTCCCCCCAAGGAAAGCGACGTGGTGCTGGAGGGCCGGGTGGAGAGCCGGGAGTATTACGGCCTGTACATCAAGTATTACATCAACCTTGGCAGCCAGGTCATCAAGGTCATCGAGAAAAACGACGGCATCAACATCTACGAGCCCGGTGAAACCGTGAAAGCGGTACTGAACCCCCGGGATGTGATGGCCTATCCTCCCGCACAGGAGGGCGATGCCCAATGAAAAAGAAGCCCATTCGCCTGGGCCGGGGCGCCATCCCCAAGGCCGTAGGCTTTCTGCTGTATCTGTATCTCTTTGTGGGCTTCATGCTGGTGCCCTGCTTTAATACGCTGACCAGCGTTTTCACCACGGTGAACCCCGACGGCAGCCGGGACCCCTTCGCGGTGATCCGGTTCTTCTTTGCCGGCAGCATGGGCAGGTATGTGTGGAATTCCCTGAAGCTGGCGGTGTGCCTGGTGGTCACCGTGAACATTGTGGGCGTGTCCATTGTCCTGCTGACGGAGTATTTTGACATCAAGGGAGCGAGAGTTCTCCGGCTGGGCTACATGACCACCATGATCTACTCCGGCGTGGCTCTCGTCACCGGGTATCTGTTCCTGTATGACAGGGACGGCATCATCACCACCCAGCTGGTTAAGATCTTCCCCAACATGAACAAGAACTGGTTCTCCGGCTTCCGGGCGGTGCTCTTTACCATGACCTTCGCCTGTACCAGTAACCACGCTCTGTTTCTGCGCAACGCCATCCGGGGCATCGACTACAACACCGTGGAGGCCGCCCGGAATATGGGCGCCAAGCCCTTCAAGGTGCTGCTGAAAGTTGTCTTTCCCACGTTGGTGCCCACCATGTTCTCCCTCACCGTCATGACCTTCATCACCGGTTTGTGTGCCATGTCCGCCCCCACGCTGCTGGGCTACGATTCCATCAACCCGGAGATCGTCCGGCTGGCAGGCTCCTCCACCGCGGACGAGGCCTTCCCCCAGGCCCGGGCGGCGCTGCTGTCCGTGATCCTTGCCATCTTTACCATCGTGCTGCTGACGGTGCTGACGGCCTACGAGTCCAAGGGCCACTACCTGTCCGTGTCCAAGACCAAGGCCAAGCTCCAAAAGCAGAAGATCACCGGCAAGGTGGGCAACATCCTTGCCCATATCTACGCCTATGTCCTCTTTATCATCTACATGACCCCCGTGGTCATGATCGTCCTGTTCTCCTTCCAGACCTACAAGGCCATACGGATGAAGACCCTGGATCTGACCTCCTGGACCATGCTGAACTTCTTTGGCGCCCGGGACTATGAGTATCTGACCTCCCGGGGCACCTACAAGCTCCGCAAGGGAGCCATCTCCGGCCTGTTCTCCAACGAGGCCACCCTGGGGGGCATCAAGCTCAGCTTTGTCATGTCCGCCATCGCGGCGGCACTGGCCTGTATCATCGTGGTCATAGCCTGCAATTTCATTTTCAAGAACCGGAAAAAGCTCAGCGGCAAGGTGCTGGAATACAGTCTGCTGTTCCCCTGGCTGCTGCCCACCATCCTGATCTGCTATTCCTACCGGACCTTCTTCAATTCCGAGAGCGTGTTCTATGTGGGCTGCAAAAACCTGTACTACGCCCAGAACGTGCGGCTGCTCATTATCATGGCCTACACCGTAACCAAGCTGCCCTTCTCCCTGCGGATGATCAAGGCCAGCTTCTATGCCATTGATGAGGAACTGGAGGACGCGGCCCGAAACCTGGGCTCCAGCCAGATCCTGACCTTCCTGAAGGTCAAGCTGCCCATCATCCTGCCCAGCGTCATGGCGGTATTTGCCCTGAACTTCAACGCCCTGTTTACGGAGTACGATATGTCCGCCACCTTCGCCAGCTCCTACGGCACCACCTACGCCATGGTCATCCAGAGTATGTGCGCCGAGGAAGGCATGTACGGCTACAACGTAAACGCCTCCGGACGGCGGTGCGCGTCAACGGTGTTTATTATGATCGTGTCCGGTATTATTCTGTATCTGGTCTACGGCGTGGGCAGCCGGGACCTGGGCGAGCGGCTGGAGATCCGGGACCGCCGCCGGAAGCGCCGGGAAAAAATCACGGGAATGTTCCGAAAGAAAAAATTGGAGTGTGCTGTAAAATGATTCGTAATGTGGTATTCGATATGGGCCAGGTGCTGATTCACTGGACACCGGCGCTGCTGGTGCAGCCCTTCGGCCTGACGGCCCAGGAGGAAACGCTGGTTCTGCGGGAGCTGTTTCAGAGTGTGGAGTGGGTATGTCTGGACCGGGGCAGTATGACCGGTGAGGAGGTCATCACGTCGGTGTGCGCCCGGCTGCCGGAGAACCTCCACGGCTGTGTCCGGGAGCTGGTGAGCCGCTGGGACGCCTGGGTGCTTTCGCCCATGGAGGGCATGGCGGAGCTGCTCCGGGAGCTGAAAGAAAAGGGCATGCATATTTACCTGCTGTCCAACGCCAATCGGAATCTGCGAAGCTATTTCCCCCGGATTCCCGGGTCGGAATGCTTTGACGGTCTGATGGTCTCCGCGGAGGAGCGGCTGCTGAAGCCTCAGCACGAGATCTTTGAAGCCCTGCTTTCCCGGTTCGGTCTGAAGGCGGAGGAGTGCTTCTTTGTGGACGACGCCCCCGCCAACGTGGAGGGGGCCAGGGAAGCGGGAATTTCCGGCGCGATTTTCTACGGGGATGTGAAGCGCCTGCGCCGGGACCTCCGGAACGCCGG
>CAMEIK010000132.1 GCA_945918315.1 uncultured Clostridia bacterium | reverse complement strand
CCGGCTGCCGGGAATTGTAAACTTTTTTTGAAAGGGCTTGCATCCTGGAAAGCGGCGTGGTAAACTAATGCGTAGCTTGCTACATATTTTGAAAGACCCGGAGGTGCCGGCTGCTTTCGCGGACGGGCGGTTCCGGGCCTTGCTGCGGAGGTGATCCCTTGCTTCACTATGGACACCTTGTCCGGATCCTGCACTGCTGCACATCCCAGACCATGACGGAGGCCCTTTCCGCCATGGATTTGACCTCGGCCCAGGGGCATGTGATGGGCTTTCTTGCCCACTGCGAAACCCCGCCCTGTGCCCGGGACATTGAGGAAACCTTTCATCTGAGCCATCCTACGGTGTCGGGGCTTTTGTCCCGGCTGGAAAAAAAGGAGTTTCTGGAGCTGCGGCCGGATCCCCAGGACCGCCGGTGCAAACGTATCTATATGCTCCCCAAGGGAAAGGAGTGTATCGAGCTCATGGACAGAACCATCCTGAGCAATGAAGAGCGGTTTGTCCGGGGCTTTACCAAGGAAGAAAAAGAACAGTTTACGGCCTATCTCACCCGTGCCATCCGGAATATGGGGCAGTGGCCGGAACCGCTTGCGCGTAAGGAGGATACGAATACATGATAAAACGACTTCTCCGGTGTATCCGGGAATTCAAATGGGCCGCCATTCTCAGCCCGCTGTGCATGGTGGGCGAGGTGTATATGGAGGTCAAAATCCCCCTGGTCCTGGCCAGCATTGTGGACCTGGGCGTGGAAATGAGCGACATGGGCGCGGTGGTCAAATACGGTCTGGTCCTGGTGCTCTACGCCCTGTGTTCGCTGACCTTCGGCGTGGCGTCGGCCTTTTTCGCGTCCTACGCCGCCACCGGCTTTGCCCGGAACCTGCGCCACGACATGTACTACAATGTGCAGACCTTTGACTTTTCCAATATTGATAAGTTTTCCACATCCAGCATTGTCACCCGGCTGACCTCCGATGTGGCAAACCTCCAGATGGCCTTCCAGATGATGATTCGTATGGCAATTCGCTGCCCCATGATGCTGATTCTGGCTACCACCAACGCCTTCTCCATCAGCCCCCGGCTGTGCCTTGTCTACTGTGTGGTGCTCCCGCTGCTGGGCGTGGGGCTGTATATCCTGATGAAAACGGTGCACCCCATCTTTGACCGGGTGTTCCGGACCTACGACAAGCTGAACAATGTGGTCCAGGAAAACCTCCACGGCATCCGGGTGGTCAAGTCCTTCGTCCGGGAGGACCGGGAGACAGAGAAGTTTTCCGCCATCTCTGAGGAGATTTATAAGGACTTCTGCAAGGCGGAGCGGACCCTGGCCTTCAACAATCCTTTGATGCAGCTGGCGGTCTACACCTGCATTCTGGTCATCTCCTATCTGGGCGCTACAATGGTGATTGCGTCCGGGAATACGATTGCCCTGGGCCTGACCACGGGACAGCTGACCTCCATGTTTACCTATACGATCCAGATTCTCAGCTCCCTGATGATGCTGTCCATGGTATTTGTGATGATGACCATGGCCCGGGCGCCCCTGCGCCGTACCACCGAGATCCTGCGGGAGGTTCCGGATCTGGATAACCCGAAGGAGCCTGTCACCGCGGTTTCCGACGGCTCCATTGATTTTGAAAATGTTTCCTTCCGGTATTCCAGGACCGCGGACCGCAGTGCCCTGGAAAGCATTGACCTGCACATTGCCTCCGGCATGACCGTGGGCATCCTGGGCAGCACCGGTTCCAGCAAATCCACCCTGGTGCAGCTGATTCCCAGACTGTATGACGCCACCGAGGGCACCGTCCGGGTGGGCGGCGTCGATGTCCGGGACTATGATATTACCGCGCTCCGTGACGCCGTGTCCATGGTGCTCCAGAAAAATGTGCTGTTTTCCGGCACCATCAAGGATAACCTCCGGTGGGGCGACCCCAACGCCACGGACGAGGAACTGGTTCACGCCTGCCGTCTGGCCTGCGCCGATGAGTTTATTCAGACCTTCCCCGACGGCTATGACACCCACATCGAGCAGGGCGGCACCAACGTTTCCGGCGGTCAGAAGCAGCGGCTCTGTATCGCCCGGGCCCTGCTGAAAAAGCCGAAGATTCTGATTCTGGACGATTCCACCTCCGCCGTGGATACCCATACCGACGCCATGATCCGCAAGGCCTTCCGGGAGGAGATCCCGGGCACCACCAAGCTGATTATTGCCCAGCGGATTTCCTCCATTCAGGACGCGGACCTGATCGTGGTGATGGACGGCGGCAAGATCTCCGCCATGGGCACCCATGACGAACTGCTGAAGACCTCCACCATCTATCAGGAAGTCTTCTTCTCTCAGCAGAAAGGAGGGCTGGAGTAATGCCTCCTGTAAAAATGCGGGGCGACGGCCGTAAGGCCAGGAACCCCAAGAAGACCATTTCCCGGCTGCTGTCCTACCTGGCAGAGTACCGGAGCACCATGGTCGTGGTTGTTATCTGCATTATTTTCAGCGCCATTGCCCAGGCGGTGAGCTCCGCCTCTCTGGGCACTCTGGTGGACGACTACATTACCCCCATGCTGGCCCAGGCCAATCCCGATTACGCCCCTCTGCTGCGGTTTTTGGGAGTTCTGGCCTGCATCTACCTTGTGGGTATGTTTTCCTCTTTCCTGTATAACTTCCTGATGGTCCGGGTGGGCCAGGGAACCCAGAAGACCATCCGGGACGTGATGTTTTCCCATATGCAGATGCTGCCCATCCGGTATTTTGACACCCACCCCGTGGGTGACCTGATGAGCCGCTACACCAGCGACATCGATACTTTGCGGCAGATGCTGTCCCAGTCCATCCCCCAGTGCATTTCCTCCATTGCCACCCTGGTGGTGGTGTTCATTGCTCTGGTCATCACCTCTCCCATTCTGACGGTGGTGCTGCTGCTGACGGTCACCGCAATCATCTTTGTGACCAAGGTGGTGGCGGGCAAGTCCGCCGGCTTCTTCATCGGTCAGCAAAAGGCCCTGGGCGCGGTGAACGGCTATGTGGAGGAAATGATCAACGGCCAGCGGGTGGTGAAGGTCTTCTGCCATGAGGAAACCGCGAAAAAGGAGTTTGACGCCCTCAACGACAAGCTCCGGGAGAATGCCTTCCGGGCCGGCGCCTACTCCAATGTTATGGGACCCGTGAACAATAACCTGGGCTACATCCAGTACGCCATTCTTGCCATCCTGGGCGGCCTGCTTGCCATCTACTCCGGCGGGAGCCTGCTGACCCTGGGCAAGCTGATTGCTTTTCTGACTCTGTCCCGGTCCTTCAACCAGCCCATTTCCCAGGTCAGCAACCAGATTAACTCCATCGTCATGGCCCTGGCAGGCGCGGAGCGGATTTTTGACCTGATGGATGAGGCCCCGGAGGAAGACCAGGGCTATGTGAAGCTGGTGAACGCGGTCATCCATGAGGACGGCACCATTACCGAGACCCCGGAGCACACCGGCCACTGGGCCTGGAAGCACCCCCACAGGGCAGACGGCACGGTTACCTACCGGGAGCTGAAGGGCGATATTACCATGGACCATGTGGACTTCGGCTATGTGCCGGAGAAAGAGGTGCTCCATGACATCACCCTCTTTGCCCGGCCCGGCCAGAAAATCGCCTTTGTGGGCGCCACCGGCGCGGGGAAAACCACCATTACGAACCTCATCAACCGGTTTTATGACATTGCCGACGGCAAGATCCGCTACGATGACATCAACATCAACAAGATCTGCAAGCCGGACCTGCGGCGGTCCCTGGGGGTGGTGCTCCAGGATACCAATCTGTTCACCGGTACGGTCATGGACAACATCCGCTACGGCAAGCTGGACGCCACGGATGACGAGTGCATCCACGCGGCGAAGCTGGCCAATGCCCACGACTTCATCACCCGGCTGCCCCAGGGCTATGATACCGTCCTGACGGGCAACGGCGCCAGCCTCTCCCAGGGTCAGCGGCAGCTTATCGCCATTGCCCGGGCGGCGGTGGCGGATCCTCCCGTCATGATTCTGGACGAGGCCACCTCCTCCATCGATACCCGTACCGAGAAGCTGGTCCAGGACGGCATGGACGCTTTGATGAAGGGCAGGACGGTGTTCGTCATTGCCCACCGGCTCAGCACCGTTATGAATTCCGACTGCATCATGGTGCTGGACCACGGCCGCATCATCGAGCGGGGCACCCATGAGGATCTGATCGCCCTGAAGGGAACCTATTATCAGCTCTACACCGGCGTATTCGAGCTGGAGTAA
>CAMEIK010000131.1 GCA_945918315.1 uncultured Clostridia bacterium | reverse complement strand
ACTTCGACAAGTTCGGCGGCAATCTGGGCGCCAACGGCTGCGTGAGCTGGAGCTTTGATAAAAAGGGCGTCCTGGTCATCGACAACGAGGACGGGGATTATGAGGAAGACGCCGTGATGATGGATGCCATGGACTGCGGCGCCGACGATTTTGAGGCTGAGGGCGACGCCTTCACGGTGTACACTACCCCCGACGATTTCAACGCCGTGGCGGATGCCATGACCGCGAAGAAGTACAGCTTTGTCTCCGCCCAGATCGAAATGGTGCCCCAGAACTATGTGAAGCTGTCCCCCGAGGATGCCGAGCGGATGGAAAAGATGCTGGACCTCTTCGACGACGATGACGACGTGCAGAACACCTGGCATAACTGGGACGAGGATTAATAGAAAAGGATTGTTCCCCCGGCAGGCTTTTGGGCCATGCCGGGGGAATTTCTGCCCTATTTCAGAAATCGGTTTTGATCCGGTTATGATACAGGAAATGGAGAAAAGGAATGTGAATCCGGGCTATCGGCAAAAACAGCCGTCGGGATAAATAGGAATTTGGCGGGCCGTTGAAGAATGAAATGTAGGGGGCGATGCCCTCATCGCCCCTCAGGACGCGGTTACGAATTCGCCGGAATGCCCAGAAAATCGGAAGGATTTTCCTGCGGGCCGATGAGGGCATCGGCCCCTACAAAGGCGGTGCGTTTCCTCGTTAAATTCCAATTTGTCAGTGTGCTTACTAAAGCCGATAACCACAATTCCGATTTGCTGAGTGAAACCGACGCGCGGATTCCATCAGATAGGCCGGTCGGTGCGGGACTCCCGTTTGATCAGCCGGATGACAATGAAATACATGGCTGCGACAAACAGCACAAAAACCACCGTGGACATGTTAGAGCCCAGCATGCAGCAGGAATCGTAGACCCCATGAAGGAGAACCGGGGCCAGATAGGCAAGGAGCAGGTGAATCCGGCCGGTGGTAAAGTGCCCCATATCATAGCGGCGCCTGGCCCGGCTGTAAAAGAAGCCCATGAACACGGAAAAGCCCAGGTGCCCGGGGATTGCCAGGATGGCTCTGGGCAGGGCCACGGACAGACCGTACCGAAACACATACAGGATGTTTTCAAATCCGGCAAAGCCCAGGGACACGAATGCGGCGTAGACGATGCCGTCAAACCGGCAGTTGAAATTGGGGTCACGCCAGGTTTTGCGGAAGAGGAACAGATACTTCATGCCTTCTTCCGTGGCGGCCACCACGAGAAAGGCAAAATAGAACACATAGTTGGGGCTGCTTGCCGGGACAAGGGAGCCAAGCAGAGCCTGCCCAATCATTTCCAGCATGGAGGCCGCCAGGGCGGCCAGAACGCCCCGCAGCACCAGATTGAGAAGCAGCAGGGGCGGCTCCTTCTCGATGGTGTCGTGGACATAGATGTAGCGCATGAGAAAGAACGCCGGGACCAGGGCGGCAGTGACATAGATGACCAAAAGGTAATAGACAGGCAGGGCAAAGAAAAACAAACCGGATACATCTCCTTTTTCAGGGTGCGGCCGTCAGCAGGAGGCCGCATCGGGGCTGGGACTGCAGGACCGGGAATGCTGATCCCGGAAGAGGGCGACCAGCTCCTCCTCGCTCATGGGTTTCGCGAAGTAGTAGCCCTGAATGTAGCTGCAGTCATTTCGGGGAAGCAGGTAGTCCAGCTGCTCCTGGGTTTCCACGCCCTCCACCAGGACCTTCTTCCGGAGGCGCTTCATCATTTCCAGGGTGTTGTCCAGCACAATCCGGGCGGTAGCGGAGCCGGGAATGTCCGTAATGAGAGATTTGTCAATCTTCACAATATCCAGGGGGAAGCGGGTCAGACGGCTGAGGTTGGAGTACCCGGTGCCGTAATCATCAATGAGAACCCGTACCCCTTCCCGGGACAGGGCGGTGAGGGTGCGGTTGATACTCTCCGGCAGGGAGGAGAAAGCGGTCTCGGTGAGCTCCACGCTCACAAGGCTGGGGAGAAGATTGTTCTCCCGGATGCAGTTCAAAATCCGCTGGGAAATGTCTGTCTGGGTACAGTCCAGGGTGGAAAGGTTGATGTCCACCCGGCGGATGCCGTATTCCTGAATCCCGGAGGTCCGCAGGAAGCGGCAGACGGTTTCCAGCACAAACTGGGTCATTTTCAGAATGGCGCCGTTCCGCTCCGCGATGGGAATGAATTCCGCGGGGGAGATTTCCCCCAGGGCCTTGCTTCGCATCCGCAGCAGGGCTTCCGCGGAGCAGAACCGGTGGTTTTCGGTGCAGTAGATGGGCTGGTACATAACATACAGCGAGCCGTCCTCCACGGCGGTCTGGACAAGCTGATCGACCTGCTTATACCGGCGCAGCTTGGCGACATCTCCGTCGTCCAGGCGGGTGAAGCAGGCATTTTCACTGCCGGAAGTCTGCGCGGCGATGTCCAGCAGGGACATAAGCTCCGTAAACGAGGAAGCGTCCCGGGGACAGCGGAGGATTCCGCACTTGAACTGCATCCGGGCGGGGGCGGGATATTTGGCCTGCCGGGCTGTGCAGGCTTCCCGCAGCTTACTGAGTACGGCGTCCACAGTCCCGTTGTCCTGAAAGCCCTGGGAAACGAAGCAGAAGCGGCGGTTTTCCACCCGGGCAAACAGGCAGCCGGTATTGGTTCGCAGATAGTCGGCAAAGGTCTGAATCCTCTGCTCCAGAATGTCGAAGCCCAGAACCTTTTCCAGGGCGTAATAGTTGTCCAGGATCATAAAGCCCACCTGAAAATCCTTCCTGTCGGACAGCGGGGGAACCAGCAGGTAGGAAAAGCCGGATTTATTCAGAATCCGGGTTGGGGCGTCTATAATCTGTTCCGGGTTCTGCACCGTCAGCTGGGAGACCATCAGACAGCAGGCGCAGATGAAGCTCTCAATCACCAGATTGGGAAAAAGCAGCTGAATGAAGATGGCGGAAACCATAAATACCAGAAACAGATGAATGGACAGCTGCTCCAGCCTGGGAATCAGGGAGTGGTTCTGAATCAGGGTATAGATGATGGCAAAGAAATGGAAGCAGGTAAAAATATAGATAATGAAGATCAGCGGCCCCCGGTGATAGGTTCCGTCGGGGTCCAGCTGAAAATAGATGTCAAAGAAGATGGACAGGACAGAAAGAATCGTGTTGATGACAGTGGGCACCAGCCAGGCCGACAGCTGGTGGAAATGGGTCAGGTTGTAGTCCGTCAGGGAGCAGACATACAGAAACAGGGCGGTGGGGGTGGCGCCGTGGGCAAAGAAGTACAGGGCGTTCAGCAGGCGGAGGACCCACACCGGTGCGTGGCCGGGCAGCACGAAGCTGGCAAGACTGGTGATGGCGGAAATCAGATTCAGCCACAAAAGCACCAGAAAAAGGGTATACTTCTGAAAAGGCGCGCTGAATTTTTTGTAGTACAGTACCAGAAGAAGCGCAACCAGAATGACCGCGCACACATCAAACCAAATGATTTGTTCCACTGCACCGCACCTCCCGCAGATAAAAACTATATTTCCCATTTTAGGCCATTCTTTTCTGTTTGTCAATTGTTTCAGGCGGGAAGACCGGAGGAATTTGACGGAGAAAAGCGGTGAATAAGCTGGGAAAATCCCTGCGGGAAACAAAAAGCCCCCATAAGAAACAGTTTTGTCTTTCACTGTCTCTTATGGGGGTAGCATATCAGAGCGGTCACGCCTTTTGTGTGGGGACAATCGCCGTCTTCACGGCGGAGGGGATGGGGGTCTTCGCGTCGGTTCATCCACTTCCCGGCCTGTTCGGATATAATGGCCTTCCTGAATTGCCGAGAATGTGGCTATGGCGCAGAGGATGCCGGCGCTGTACCGGAAGTCGATAAAATCCAGGGTCAGAGGCAGGAAAAACAGCAGCAGCCCGGTGAGTTTATTCATAATGGTGTGTTCGACGATCCACCGTTTTCTGAAAAGGAACCCCGAGATTCCATTGCATAGTTTGATTATGGCGATCACAATCACCCATATCCACAGCCATTTGGGAATCTCCAGTACCGGCAGCAATTTTATCAAAGCTGCCGTGAAAAACACAAAATCCGCCAGGGTGTCCAATCGGGCGCCGAACTTGCCGGCGGTATGTGTTTTCCTGGCGACCCATCCGTCAAGCATATCCGACAATCCGCAAAGCAGATACAGGGTGTAGAACCGGGCGGAAAACGGGGGAAAAAAGGCCATCAGGATGCTCAGAACCATGCGGATGCCGGTTATTATGTCAGCCATAGGATGTTCCTTCGTAATCCGGGATT
>CAMEIK010000130.1 GCA_945918315.1 uncultured Clostridia bacterium | reverse complement strand
CAGTGGGGGCACCAGTTGATGATCCGGCTGCCCTTGTAGATCAGGCCCTTTTCATACAGGGAGACGAAAACCTCCCGGACAGCGCTGGAGCACCCCTCGTCCATGGTAAACCGGGCCCGGTCCCAGTCACAGGAGGCACCCAGTTTCTTCTGCTGCTCCACAATCCGGTTGCCGTACTGGTGCTTCCAGTCCCAGACACGCTCCAGGAACTTTTCCCGGCCCAGGTCATAGCGGGTCTTGCCCTCCTTGCGGAGCACCTCCTCCACCTTGATCTGGGTGGCGATGCCGGCATGGTCCACACCGGGGATCCACAGGGCATTGTATCCCTGCATACGCTTAAAGCGGATCAGGGTATCCTGCAAAGTGGCGTCCATGGCATGGCCCATGTGAAGCTGCCCCGTAACATTGGGTGGGGGCATTACGATGGTAAAGGGTTTCTTTCCATCCTCCCGCTCCGCATGGAAATAGCCGCCCTTTTCCCACATGTCGTAGATCCGGCCTTCCACCGCTTTGGGGTCATACACCTTCGGTAATTCTCTCTGCATGTTCTATCCCTCCAATAAGAAACGCCCTGAGCCAAAGCTCAGGGCGAAAAGATTTCCGCGGTACCACCTGAATTCCGGGTTTCCCCGGCTCTTAAATCGCTGTAACGGGCGCGGCCGTACCGCCCTACTGCCATTTCGGGCGATCCACTCCGGGGCGACCATCCGCGCAAAAACCGTGCGCTCCCACCAAACGCGCACTCTCTGCAGGGTTTTCTGGCACGGAACCTCCCCATCTATGTGTTTTACCGAATTATGATACCCAAAAGGAGGATATTTGTCAAGAGGATTTTCAAAAAAGAGAAGAAATGCAAATCGGATTCCACGTTAGGAGGAAAGACTTCTTGACGGGAAGAACGGAATGCCCTATAATAGCACCAGTCTTTAAGAAATCGGGTGAATACTATGAAGCTATCCCTTGTTGTCCCCTGCTATAATGAGGCAGAAAATGTCATTCCCTTTCAGGAAGCCGTCATCCAGGCCTTTGACGGCTGCGGCTATGACTATGAAATTGTCTTTGTGGACGACGGCAGTTCCGATGCCACGCTGCACAATCTGAAAAAGCTTTTTGCCAGGCAAGCCTGTCCCGTAAAGGTCGTCTCTTTTTCCCGGAACTTCGGAAAAGAGGCCGGACTGTACGCCGGGCTTCGTTACGCCTCCGGCGACTATATCAGCCTGATCGACGCGGACCTTCAGCAGCGGCCGGAGCTGGTCCGGGAAATGGTTTCCATTCTGGAAGAAAAGGAAGAATATGACGTGGTAGCCGCCTACCAAGACCGGCGCGGCGAGGGAAAAGTCCTGTCTTTCTTCAAAAAGTGCTTTTATAAAATCATTAACCTGCTGTCCAAAGTTCCCCTCCAGCCGGATGCCAGCGACTTCCGCACGTTCCGCCGCAGTGTCCGGGACAGCATCCTGGAGCTGGGAGAATACCACAGATTTTCCAAGGGGATTTTTGCCTGGGTGGGTTACAGCACCTGCTTCATCCCCTACACCGCCCAGCCAAGAGCAAACGGGACCACCAAGTGGAATTTCCGGAAACTCTTTAATTATGCCATTGAGGGCATCATTGGCTATTCCACCGCACCCCTGCGGCTGGCAACCTGCCTTGGCGGTGTGACCGGAATTGCCGCCATCATCTATCTCATTGCTGTTGTTCTTGAAAAGCTTGTAAAGGGAATTGATGTACCCGGCTATGCCACCATCATTGTGCTGATTCTCCTGTTGGGAAGCATCCAGCTTTTCTGCATCGGCATTATCGGAGAGTATGTGGGCAGAACCTTTGAACAGACAAAGAACCGCCCTATCTATATCACCAAAGAGATTTTGACCTATGAATAAGCATGTTCCCCCCGTCGGAAGAATACGCTTCCCTCGGGGGGATCGTTTATGAAAAGGCAATGGAAAACCTATCTGTTCTGGATTCTTCTGGCGGAGGGAACAGGATTGTTGGCAGCATTCCTGAGCAGGGATGGATTGGCGCGGTTTCAGCAAACGGCGGTAAAGCCGTCCTTCCTGCCGCCGGCGATTGTCTTTCAGGTCGTTTGGCCTTTCCTGTATGCCCTCACGGGAATCGGCGCTGCCAGGGTTTGGCTGACGGCGTCCAGGGGTATCCGGCAGACAGCAATCAACCTTTTTATCGCCCAGGGGATTATCAATTTCTTCTGGCCTCTGCTGTTTGGGAACGCAAAGGCATATGGCCTGTCTGTGTACTGGCTTATCCTGCTGTGGGTTTTGATTCTCCTGATGATCCTGGCGTTCCGGCAGGCCGACAAAACCGCCGCTCTGCTGCAAATTCCCTACTTGGTCTGGGTCACCTTCGCGTTTGCGCTGAATGTAGCCGTATGGCAGCTGAACCTGAGCGTATGCCTCACAAAATAACCAAATCCTTCCGCGCAGGATTGGTGCGGGAAAAAGGAAAAATTGGAAAAAAGGAAGAATTGGAAATTATGTGTTGACAAACGGAGTATGCCGTGGTATAATGCGTAAGCGTTGAGGGAAACCGAGACGATACGGGCGAGTGGTGGAATTGGTAGACTCGCTAGATTCAGGTTCTAGTGTTCACTGCGGACGTGCGGGTTCAAGTCCCGCCTCGCCCACCAAAGACCGGATGCCAATTGGAATTGGTGTCCGGTTTTCTTTTTTGCTCAAGCCCCGATTCAGAATCCGGACGCGGCGCGTCCGGGTTTTTGTTCCGCTTTCCGGATATTCGATATTCTTCGAAATAATCAACAGAAAGCCACTTTTCCATACAATTCAGGCAACACCGCACAATTCGGCAAGAGCCGCCATCCGTCCGCAGACGCATTTGTGCGGTGTTGCCTTAAGTTTTCATTATGCCTTAGGTTGTCACATTGACTTTCCTTTTCCATTGTGCTATTTTATCCATATATTCCATTGATAAGGTGATGTAAATGGACAGTTTATCCAACGTGTGCCTGCTCAACGACTCCTTTCCTCCCCTGATTGATGGGGTTGTGAATGCCGTTATGAATTATGCCGATGCTCTGCCCGCAGCCGGCTTTTCTCCCATAGTGATTACTCCGGACCACCCCCAGGCAGATGACAGTCTGTTCCCTTACCCAGTGATCCGGTATCCCAGCATTGACTTCCGGGCGAAAACCGGCGGCTATATGGCAGGGATTCCCTTTTCCCCGGAGATCGCCCGGCAGCTGGAAGGACGGCAGGTTTCCGTCATTCACAGCCATTGCCCTATCGCGTCCACAATTCTTGCCCGGGAACTGCGAAGCATTGTGGACGCGCCGCTTATCATGACCTATCACACCAAGTTTGACATTGATATTGCCAGTGTTGTTCATTCCCGTGCCCTTCAGGCAGGAAGCAAGCATGCGCTCGTAGAAAACATCAGTGCCTGTGACGAGGTATGGGCCGTCAGCCGGGGAGCCGGGGAAAATCTGAAAAGCCTGGGTTATGAGGGCACGTATATTGTAATGCCCAACGGAGTGGATCTTCCCAGAGGCAGGGTTTCCGAGGAAGCTGTGGCAGCAGTCTGCCGGGGCTTCGATCTTCCGGAAAACCTTCCCGTCTATCTGTTTGTGGGCAGAATCCGCTGGTATAAGGGACTGCGGATTATTCTGGAGGGTCTTGCGAAGCACAAAGCCGCCGGAAACGACTTTCGGATGGTATTCATTGGCGAGGGCAGCGATATGGAAGAGGTCCGGGCCTATGCCAGCGAGCTGGGAATCGGCGGGCAATGCTTCTTTACCGGCGCCATCCGGGACCGGGAGGCCCTGCGGGCCTGGTACTGCCGGGCAGATCTGTTCCTCTTCCCCTCCACCTTTGACACCAACGGACTTGTTGTCCGGGAGGCGGCAGCCTGCGGCCTGCCGGCAGTGCTCGTCAGGGGCAGCTGCGCCGCCGAGGATGTTACGGACGGGCAGAACGGCTTTCTCATTGCGGAAAATGCCGAGAGCCTGTCTTCCCTACTTGCCCGGCTAAGTCCCGTGGAAATCCGCCAGGTGGGACAAAATGCCCAGGCGGAGCTGTATCTGTCCTGGGAGGACGCGGTGAAAAATGCCGCCCATCGGTATGAGGTGGTCATTGACCGTTACCGCAGCGGCCTGTACCCTGCCAGGCGTCGTCCCATGGAGCATGTTCTCCGCCAGGGCGGTGAACTGATGGAGGATTTTGCAAGGCTCCACGATTCCCTCCGGTCTTTTGGCGACAAGCTCCGGGACAGGATGGATGAACGATTCCTGTAAACTTTGATTATCCCCTGAAAAACCA
>CAMEIK010000129.1 GCA_945918315.1 uncultured Clostridia bacterium | reverse complement strand
TTTTCTTTTCTTTTTCATTTTCTTACCTCTCTTTTCTGTGGAAAACTCCCGAAGCGGTCTGGTCAACCGCCTCGGGAGTTTTTCCGCGCTCTGGGCTCCGGTGCAGGGCGGCTGCTGCGGTTTGTATACGCTATATACGCATAAATATACATTCCGTTTTCATTCAAAAATGGATAATTCTGTTGAATATTTGATTATTCACTGAGAAGATACATTATTTTGTGAAAAATATATGGCTGACAGGAAGAAAATCCCACTGATATTGTATGTTTATCCAGTTGACAATGAATAATATGCAGAGTATAATGCAGCTATCAAAAACACCCCCCCGGGGGAACAAAAGGAGAAGAGGAATATGAAAAAACTGTTCTGCGTACTGTTGGCACTGACCATGCTGGCCTGCTTTGCCGGCTGCGGTAAGACCGCCGAGGCCGACAACTTAGACTACTCCGCCATGACCATTGAAGAGCTGAAGCCTCTTCTCAAGACGGTGTCCGCCGGCAAGCTCACCGTAGCTACCAGCCCCGACTTCGCCCCCTACGAGTTCTACTCCCTGGACGAAAACGGCACCCCCACCCTGGCGGGCTTTGACATCGCCCTGGCCCAGTACATCGCCGATTATCTGGGTCTGGAGCTGGAGATCGTTCCCATGGACTTTGACGGCACTCTGATGGAGCTTGCCAACAAGAAGACCGACCTGTCCATGGCGGGCTACTCCCCCGACCCCGCCCGGATGGACTCCATGGATTTTTCCAGCATCTACTACACCGGCGGGCAGGCCTTTGTAACCTCCCAGGCTCTGGCTTCCCAGTTCACCTCCCTGGCTGACACCAACAATGCCGCCTACCAGATCGGCGCCCAGGTGGGCTCCATCCAGGCCGATCTTGCCAAGGAAAACTCCCCTGACGCCGACATCGTGGAGCTGAGCAAGGTCACGGACATCATTGCCGAGGTCCTGAACGGCAAGCTCCAGGGTGCGTACATCGAAAAGGTGGTGGCCGAGACCTACGCCAAGACCTACCCCGACCTGGCTGTGGTGCTGGACGTTCCCTATGACGCCGAAGGCTCCGCCGTGGGCGTGTCCAAGGGCAACGGGCCGCTGCTTGCCGCTGTGAATCTGGCCATTCAGGCCGCTTTGGACGACGGCTCCATGGCCCAGTTCGTGGCCGATGCCAACGCCGCCGCTTCCGGCAGCATCTACGAAGGCTTGCTGAACGAAGACGGCACCGTCGGCTGATAAAAGAAATAAAGTTCCCCCGGGAGATGCTTCTCCCGGGGGAATATGAGTGAAAGGAGAAACCCATGCTGTCTGTCCAGGGCTTCCAAAAAATTCTTCCCTATATGTCCCTGTTTTGGCAGGGTATGCTGTGCACCCTGTCTCTGTCCGCGTTTACGGTGATTTTCGGCTTCATTCTGGCCCTTTTGCTGTCCCTCATGCGGATGTCCCGGGTAAAGCTTCTGAAGGCCATCGCCACCATCTATGTGGAGGTGATCCGGGCCACCCCTATGATGGTCCAGCTCTTCCTTGTCTACTATGTGGTTATGGCCCCCGTCAGCCTGCCCACCTGGAAGCTTTTCGGCTTCATCCGGTTTGAGCGGTTTGTGCCCGGTGTGGTGGCCCTGTCGTTAAACTCCGGCGCCTACCTCAGCGAGATCATCCGCTCCGGCATCCAGTCCATCGACATCGGCCAGACGGAGGCCGCCCGGAGCCTGGGCCTGACCCAGGGCCAGAACATGCGCTTCATCATTCTGCCCCAGGCCATCAAGAACATCCTCCCCGCCATTGCCAACGAGTTCGTGACCATCATCAAGGAGTCCTCCATCTGCTGGACCGTGGGCGTGCAGGAGATCATGTCCGCCGTCAACAGTGTGAAGGCCGCCACCTACACCATCGCCGAGGCGCTGATCGTGGCAAGCTGCATTTACTTCTGCCTGACCTTCCCCACCTCGAAGATCATTCAGTATTTTGAAAGGAGGATGCGCCGTGGAGACGTCCGGTAATCTGATCCAGGTCAAGCACCTGAAAAAGCACTACAACCGGGGCACTATTCACGCCCTGGACGATGTGTCCGTGGATGTAAACAAGGGGGACGTGATCGCGGTGATCGGCCCCTCCGGCTCCGGAAAGAGCACCCTCCTGCGCAGCCTCAACCTGCTGGAAAAGCCCGACGAGGGGGAAATTATTTTCCACGGCATTGACATTTCCAAAAAGAGCTTTATCAACAAAGCGGGGAAGAAGGAAAAGGTGAACATCAACCTCCACCGGGAGAAGATGGGCATGGTGTTCCAGCATTTCAACCTCTTCCCCCACAAGACCATTCTGGACAACATGACCCTGGCTCCCATCCAGGTCAAGCACATGCCCAAAGCCCAGGCCGAGGAAAAGGCCCGGGCGCTGCTGAACCGGGTGGGCCTGGGGGACCGGGCGGAGGCCTATCCCATCCAGCTTTCCGGCGGCCAGAAGCAGCGGGTCGCCATTGTCCGGGCCCTGATGATGGAGCCGGAGGTCATGCTCTTTGACGAGCCCACCTCGGCCCTGGACCCGGAGATGGTGGGGGAAGTCCTGGAAGTCATGAAGGAGCTGGCCCAGGGCGGCATGACCATGGTGGTGGTCACCCACGAGATGGGCTTTGCCAAAGAGGTGGGTAGCCGGGTGCTGTTCATGGCCGACGGGAAGCTGCTGGAACAGGGCACCCCGGAGGACATCTTCGACCATCCCCAGAATCCCCGGCTGCAGGATTTTCTGTCCAAGGTTCTGTAAGGCATGACGGAGCGGGTCTGTGGCCACTTTTGCTTACAGTAGGGGACGGGTTTCCCGTCCCGCCCCAGACAATCTCCCGAATTTCCGGGGACGGGAAACCCGTCCCCTACAAAACAGAACGATACCGGGCGGCCGAGGATAACGAAAAGCACATTACGGAAAAGAGGACCGGGCTATGGATAAATCGATTTTATATACCGGTGTGGATGACCACATGTCCCTGTTGACGGAGCTCAGCGACAAGATCTGGGAGTATGCCGAGCTTTCCATGGAGGAATACAAGTCCACCGCGGCCTATCTGGAGGTTCTCCGGGCCCAGGGCTTTACGGTGCGGGAAAACCTCTGCGGCATTCCCACCGCCTTTTCCGGCTCCTACGGCAGCGGAAAGCCGGTCATCGGCATTCTGGGAGAGTATGACGCCCTGTCCGGCCTTTCCCAGGAGGCGGGTGCCACGGAGCACAAGCCCCTGACCGAGGGGGGCTGCGGTCAGGGCTGCGGCCATAACCTGCTGGGCGCCGCCTCTCTGGGGGCTGCCATTGTCATCAAGGAGGCAATTCAGGCGGGAATGCTCCAGGGCACCGTAGTATTCTACGGCTGTCCCGGTGAGGAAGGCTGCGCGGGCAAGACCTTCATGGCCTATGAAGGCGTCTTCCGGGAGCTGGACGCGGCCATCACCTGGCATCCCGGGGATGTCAATGAGATCACCACCGGCTCCAACGCCGCCAGTCTTCAGGTGGAATACACCTTTTCCGGCATTGCCGCCCACGCGGCGGGGAATCCCTGGACCGGCCGCTCCGCTCTGGATGCCGCGGAGCTGATGAACGTGGGCGTCCAGTTCCTCCGGGAGCACATGCAGCCCAAGGAATCCGTCCATTACTCCTTTGCCGATGCCGGCGGCCTGTCCCCCAATGTGGTGCAGCCCACGGCGAAGCTCATCTATATGGTACGGGGGGAGACCGTGCAGAAGGCCAAGGCCCTTTTAAAGCGGGTGGACAACATCGCCAAGGGCGCCGCTCTGATGACCGACACCACCGTCACAAGCCGCCAGATCGACGGCACCGCCTCCACCGTGTCCAATCGTGTGCTGGAGGAAGTGCTGTACAAGAATCTCTGCGATGCCCCCATGCCGGCGTATACCCAGGAAGAGCTTGCCCTGGCCGGGAAGCTGCGGACGACCTTTGACACCACCAAGCTGCCCGGTCACAGAACCGGGGAGGATCTGGCTGTCCGGGCCTATGTCAGAGAAAAGACGGAAAACGGCAGTCTGCCCCTGAACGATTTTGTTATGCCCTATGCCCCCAGCTGCACCTTCAGCCCCGGCTCCACGGATGTGGGCGACGTCAGCTGGCTGACCCCCACGGCCCAGTTTAACGCCGTAACCTGTCCCTCCGGCACCCCGGGCCACTCCTGGCAAATTGTCACCGTGGGAAAATCCTCCATTGCCCATAAGGGCATGGCTCTGGCGGCCAAGGTCCTGGCGGGAGCCTGCGCCGACCTGATGGAGGACGGAGCCCTGCTGCAAAAAGCCCGGGAAGAATTCGCCCTTGCCACCGCCGAGGGCTACGACTGCCCGGTGGACCGGCCCTGGACAGGGAATACATCACAAAACGCGCATATCGGATTC
>CAMEIK010000128.1 GCA_945918315.1 uncultured Clostridia bacterium | reverse complement strand
CCAGGAGCACCACATGGTCAGAGTCCCAGCGGATGGGCCGGGTGATGTGCAGGGCGATCTCCGGGAAGAAGGCCAGCAGCGCGGGGATCTTATCGGAAACCACTTCGGTGGGATGGTAGTGGCCGTTATCCATCAGGGGGATGCACTTGTCCTGATTCATTGCCGCGTAGCTCAGGGCAAACTCGGCGGAGCCCACGGTGTATGCCTCCACGCCGATGCCGAAGACCTTGCTTTCGATGCAGGGCTTGACCTTGTTGAAGTCGAAAGGCTCGGAGAGAATTTCGTCAATGGCCTCCTTATAGCGGACACGGGGACCCATGCGGTCAGCGGGAATATCCTTAAATCCGTCGCCGGTCCAGATGTTCATGACACAGGGCTGCCCCAATTCTTCCGCCAGGTATGTAGAAATGCGGATGCAGGCTTTGCCATGGTCAATCCAGAACCTGCGGATTTCCTCGTCGGGAGAGGACAATGTCAGGCCGTTTGCCTTGGGATGGGAGAAGAAGGTGGGGTTAAAGTCACAGCCCAGACCCCGTTCCTTGCAGAAGTCCACCCATTTGGCAAAATGCCTGGGCTCCAGCTTGTCCCGGTCCGCCCAATCCCCGTTTTCGAAAATGGCGTAGCTGGCGTGGAGGTTCATCTTCTTGGTGCCGGGGCAGAGCTTCAGCACCATATCTATGTCTGCCATCAGTTCTTCCGGGGTTCTTGCCCGGCCGGGATAATTGCCGGTGGTCTGGATGCCGCCGGTGAGGGGCTTGGTGGGGTCGGTGTCGAAGCCCCGGACATCGTCCCCCTGCCAGCAGTGCAGGGCGAGGGGAACGGTTTTCAGTTTGGCAATCGCCGCGTCGGTGTCGATTCCCAGGGCGGCATATTTGGCTTTTGCTTCCGCGTAGCTCATGTTCTTTCCTCCAATTGTAGTTTCAGATTGCCCAGGGCGGTGGCCTCAATGGGCAGGGCAATGACCTGTTTTCCTGTGGCTTCCTCTGTAAGGCGGTTGAGAAACCGGTTTTTCGCTCCGCCGCCCACGATGTACAGCTTGTCATAGGCGCGGCCCGTGTTCCGCTCCAGCTCGGCCAGGGCGTCCCGGTAGCTGACCGCCAAAGAGCGGTAGGCGCAGCGGAAATAGTCGCCGATTGCATGGAGCTTCCCCTTTGCCGCCGCGTCAAAGGCGGCTTTCATGCTCCTGGGAGCCAGAAATTCCGGGGCGTTGGCATCCACCAGCAGGTCGCATTCGCTTTCTTCCGCCGCTTTCACAATTTCCGGGAAGGGCAGCTCCGGACACAAATCCCGTTTCAGCTCGTTTACCAGCCACATGCCCATGATGTTCTTCTGGTAGCGGTTGTATCCCACACCGCCCTCGTTGGAATAGTTGGCCTCCTCGCTGGCCCTGTCTGTGATGGGTCTGGGGGTCTTCACACCCAACAGGCTCCACGTGCCGGAAGAGATGTAAGGCGCATTTTCCTCCATGGGGATGCCCTCCACGGCGGAGCCGGTGTCGTGGGTGGCGCAGAGGACGCAGGTGATACCGTCGTATTGCCCCAGCACCGTCCCCGGCTGCCGCAGCCCGGGGAAAAGGTGCCCGGGATAGCTCAGCCGCTCCAGGATTTCTCCATCAAACTGCCCGGTCCGGGCGCTCACCATCCCCGTGGTGGTGGCGTTGGTGTACTCCCGGGCTTTTACGCCGCAGAGCTTCCAGAGCAGGTATTCCGGCATCATGAGAAGATCCGTGACCCCTTCCAGCCGCCCGGCAGCCTTGTCCGCATAGAGCTGATAGATGGTGTTGAAGGGCTGGAACTGGCAGCCGGTCCGGCGGTACAGCTCCGGGAAGGCCATTTTCTCATGGACCAGCGGAATGACCGCCTCTGTCCGGCTGTCCCGGTAGGCGTAGACCGGCAGGACTTCCGCATTGCCCTTCAGCAGTACATAGTCCACACCCCAGGTGTCGATTGACAGGGAAGCGATTTCCGGGAACTGGTTTTTCGCCTCGGCGATGCCGGCCTTTACGGAAGCCAGCAGAGACTCCACGTCCCACAGAAGATGACCGTCGGCTTCCAGAACGCCGTTGGGGAAACGATAAACCTCTTTTGTCTGAATCCGGCCGCTTTCCAGCCAGCCCACAATATGCCTGCCGGAGGACGCGCCGATGTCAATGGCAAGTGCGTATTTCATAATCATCACCGGTACTATTTAAGCACGGAACGGACCGATTGGGAAGAACCGGGTTTGCTGAAAAAAGTGTCCTTATTTGCATTGCAAACAGGGTCAGGATCCGGTATAATGAACGGGGGTGATTCGATGCTCAATGACGAACTTCTCAATGCTCTGCGCGGCATCAGTCCGGAGGAGCGGCTCCTGCTGGACGGCAGCGCCGCAATCCAGCGGGGCATTTACATGGACGCGGATTCTGATGTGATTGACGCGGGGAAGCTTCTGGACAGCGGCCGTCTCATCACCATCCGGCCCCACACCCGGTTTGCCCACTTCCCGGAGCATAGCCATAACTATGT
Source organism: uncultured Clostridia bacterium (assembly GCA_945918315.1). Lineage (GTDB taxonomy): Bacteria > Bacillota > Clostridia > Oscillospirales > Oscillospiraceae > Faecousia. The sequence continues at coordinate 1,939 of CAMEIK010000128.1, read as the reverse complement.
GGAGATGGTCTATATGTGCTGCGGCACCACCACCCATATTGCCAATGGGAAATCCATTCTTCTGCGGCAGGGGGAGCTGCTGCTCTTCGGACAGGGCGCCCGGCAGGAAATTCTGCCCGCCGGGGAGAATGATATTGCGGTGAACTTTATCATCCTGCCCCAGTTCTTTGATAAAGCGCTGGAAATGCTGGATGAGGAGGAGACACCGCTTCGGAAGTTTCTTGTGGACAGCCTGCGGGGGGACAACGCAAACTGTCTGTATTTTCAGGTGGCGGACATTCTTCCCATTCAGAACCTGATCGAAAACCTGATCTGGACCCTGCTCCGGGGCCCGGGGCCCAACCGCAGAAGCATCTGCCAGATAACCATGGGGCTGCTCTTTGTGCAGCTGCTGAACTACACGGACCGGCTGGTATCCGACAGCACCGAGGAAGCTGCCATTGTGAAAATACTGCGGTATATTGAGGGGAACTATCCCACCGCCACGCTGACGGAGATTGCCGGAGCTGTGCACTATGACCTGTGCGGCCTCAGCAGAGAGATCAAGCGCCGGACAGGGAAAACCTTTCAGGAGCTGCTTCAGGAAAAGCGCCTGGCCCAGGCGGTTTATTATCTGACCCATACCAATCTCCGGGTGGATGAAATCGGAGAAGCAGTGGGATACAGCAATCTGAGCTACTTCCACAGAATCTTCCGGCAGCGATACGGAACGACCCCCAAAAAATACCGAAGCAGGCAGCGCGAATAATCGGCAACCACAGTTCCGGTGTAGTATGCGGAACCTCCCGGAGAAAGCTTCCCGGGAGGTTCGCTCCTTTTATGCCGCCGCGTCCAGCATGTTTCCAATATAAATCCCATACCCCATGGTGGGATCCCCCACAAGAACATGGGTGACAGCCCCAATAAGCTTCCCGTCCTGGATGATCGGACTGCCGCTCATGCCCTGGACGATGCCGCCGGTGGCTTCCAGCAGGGCGGGGTCTGTGATTTTCAGCAGCATGTCTCTGCCGTCGGCGCGGCCGCTGGGATAGAGCTTCAGAATTTCCACAGAATACTCCCGTGGGGTGGAGCCCGTTACCGTGGAGCGGATCCACGCGGCGCCGGTGTGCAGGTCGGAAAGGGCAGCGGTGGGGACGGGCGTACCTTCCCATTGCTCCCGGGTAACGCCGAAGACGCCCTGAGGAGAATTTTTATAGAGATTTCCGCAGATTTTATTGGTATCTGCCACCCCTTTCAGCTGTCCGGGACTGCCCGCCTTTCCTCTTTTGACGGAGAGAACCTCCGCGTCATAGGTGTTTCCCTCTGTCATTTTCAGTAAACAGCCCCCGGATTCGTTGACGCCGTGGCCCAGGGCGCCGAATTTCCCCGTTTCCGGATCGTACCAGGTGACGGTTCCAATCCCGGCAATTCCCTGGCGCAGGAAGACCCCCAGACGGTAGCCGTCCTCGGTTTTCCGGGGGGAGATTTCCAGCTTGCTTTGCTTGCTTCCCCGGCAGATGGTCAGAGTGATCACCCCTTCGCATTTCTGAAGCGCTTCCCGCACATCCTGGGGCGTGCGGACGGTCCGTTCTCCGGCTTTCACGATTTCATCTCCGATCCGCAGACCGGCGTCCCGGGCCAGGCTCCCCATGGCGTCATCAAAGGCGGCTACGGTTACGGTATCATTACGAAGCTGCAGACCCACGATTTTTCCCACAGGGACAAGCAGCTCCTCCGCGAAGCCGGTGATTGGAAGAAGCAGAAGCAGGAGCAAAGCCGTGAGCAGCGTTCCCATTTTTTTCATATTTCAGCCCTCCTTTTTGTCTGCTTTCTTAATATTCCGCCGGGAACAGGATTGTAACCGCTGAAAAAGTCGAAAAATCAGGGCAAGAATGGAGCCCCTGGCAGATTTTTCTTGCATGCAGGCGAAAAAAGGGGTAAAATATGAAACATGCGGAAC